>DATNBJ010000156.1:0-5999 GCA_035572055.1 Thermoleophilaceae bacterium
GGTGGCGCTGGTGGCGCGATCGGCGCGCTGCGCGGCCACATGAAGGGCCGCATGAAGGACAGCGACCTCAAGGAGCTCGGCGAGGTGCTCGACGGCGGCGAGGCCGGGCTGATCGTGGTCTACGCGGTGAACATGGCCGACCAGATCGCGGCGAACATCAAGGCGGCCAACCGTCACATCTCCGAGGAGATCGACGCGAGCGCCGACGAGCTCGCCAAGCAGCTCAACGAGCTCGAGGGCGCCGCTACCTGAGCCCGGCGGCCGCCAGCGCCTCGTCCCGCTCCCGGTAGCCCTGGAAGCGAACGATCAGGCCATCGCGAAAGAGGACGAGCACGGCCAGCGGGAAGTTGGCCGGTAGGCCGGTGTGCTGCATCCGGCCAACGAACCGCTGCATGGCGACCATCACGTCGGGATCGTCGCCCGTGATCACCTCGTCGAGCTCGAGCCGCCAGTCGTCGATCACGTCGAATGTGTCGCGGCGCCAGGCTCGCACCCCTTCGTGGCCGTGGTACGGGCCGGTGATCGGCGAGCCGCGGAACATGTGGATCTCCACGTCCGGATGCATGAGGGCGAGCGGCGGCTCGCCTGTGTCGTTGAGCAGGGCGTGATATCTCTCCAGCGTTTCGACGTTTGCCGGCGGCATAGGCCGGTCAGTATCCGCGAGACATGGCTGCGAACGACAACTCAGGCCGCGTGGCGGTCATCACGGGAGCCTCGTCGGGGATCGGCGCGGCCACGGCCCGCGCGCTCGCCCGCGACGGCTACCGCGTGGCGCTGCTCGCGCGGCGCGCGGACCGCATCGAGGCGATCGCCGCCGAGCTCGGCGACGGCGCGATCGCCATCCAGGCCGACGTGACCGACCGCGACTCGCTCGTCGCGGCGGCCGAGCGCGTGAAGAGCGAGTTCGGCGGCGCCGACATCCTCATCAACAACGCCGGCGTGATGCTGCTCGGGCCGTTCGGGCCGGAGCAGCGAGACGACTACGAGCAGATGATCGAGATCAACCTGCTCGGCGCGATCACCGCGACCGAGGTCTTCCTCGACCAGATCGTGGCCGCGGGAGGCGACCTCGTGAGCATCTCGTCGGTGGCCGGGCGCACCGCGCGGCCGCGCAACGCCGTCTATGCGGCCACGAAGTGGGGAATCGTCGGCTGGTCCGAGGGGCTGCGCCAGGAGCTCCAGCCGAACGTGCGCGTCATGGTGATCGAGCCGGGAGCTGTCGAGACCGAGCTGACCGACCACATCACCCACGCCGAGACCAAGGCGGCGAGCAAGGAGTACACCAGGAGCCTGGCGATCAAGTCCGAGGACATCGCCGAGGTGATCGCCTTCGCGGTCTCGCGGCCGAAGCGGATGACGCTGAACGAGATCCTGGTGCGGCCCACCGCGCAGGAGCGCTAGTCCGCGACGCCGAGGCTCCAGCCGCCGTCGATCAGGATCTCCTGGCCGGTGATGTAGTCCGACGCCGGTGAGGCCAGGAACACCGCCAGGCCCTTGATGTCCTCGGGCCAGCCGACCCTGTGCATCGGGATGTCCTTGGCCATCGCCTCCTGCACCTCGGGCGCGTGCGCGTGTCCGCCGCCGATGTTCGTGATGAAGAAGCCCGGCGCTATCGCGTTGACGGTGATGTTGTAGGCGGCCAGCTCGAGCGCGAGGCCGTGCACCAGGTGGCGCGCGCCGGCCTTCGCCGTCGCGTAGGCGTGACCGATCGCGGGCTCGATGTTCGTGGCCGCCATCGAGGTGGTGACGATGATCCGCCCCGACCTGCGCGGCCGCATGTGCCGGACCGCAGCGCGCGCCGTGGCGAAGATCCCGTTGAGGTTGACGTCGATCACGCGGTTCCAGCGCTCGTCCGTGTAGCGCTCGAGGGCGCCCTCCTCCACGCGCGGCCGCGAGTCGCCGGCCCAGGCGCCGAGGAAGCCCACGCCGGGGTCGATCCCGGCGTTTGCGAACACCACGTCGAGCCGCCCGTACTCCTCGGCCGCCTCGTCGATCACCCGGTCGAGCGTGGCGTGGTCCGTCACGTCAGCGGCGGCCGCGCGCGCGTCGAGCCCCTCGTCGCGCAGCCGCTCGGCCTCACGCGCGACGCCCTCCGCGTCCAGATCGATCAGCGTGACGCGGGCGCCACCCGCGGCCAGCGCCTCGCCGTATGCCAGCCCGAGGCCGCTGGCGCCGCCGGTGACCGCCACTCCGTATCCGGACACGTCGAAGCTCACCATGGCGGCGGCACGCTATCTGCTGCGCGCGTAGAGCGCCGTGATCGAGCCGCGGGCGAGCGGGTCCTTCACCGCCGAGTCCACCTCGGCCGGCGACGCGCCCGGCTTCAGGTTCGACGGATCGCGGAGCGCATAGACGGTCCACACGTAATGGTGAGTGCCGCTTCCCTTGGGCGGGCACGGCGGAGTCCAGCCCGTACCGCCGGCGCTGTTCTTGCCCTGCTCGCCACCGTCCAGCTTCGGGTCGCCACTCGGGCTCATCCCGTACCGCGTCAGATGGGTGAACGTGCCGCCCGGAGCATCGGGATCGGAGACGACGAGGGCGAGCTCCTTCGTGCCGACCGGCGCCGTGCCCGCCTGCACCGCCGGCTCCTCCCCTGCGCCGTCGCACGTGTACTGCTTGGCCAGCCGCGAGTTGTTGATGAAGGCCGAGCTCGAGACGTGGAGCAGCGCAGGAGCCGAGCCGCCGTGCCCGCCGCCCCCGCAACCGGCGGCCGACAACGCAAGCGCCAGACACAGAAGCCGGCGCATCTCAGGTGTTGGCGATCACCAGCACCGCGGTCATCACCGCGAGCACGATTCCGCCGGCGGTGAAGCCCACGATGAGCCCCGGCGGCAGGGTTGCCGGCTCGCCGCGGTCGATCGCTCTCTGAAGCCCGCTCTGGCGCTGCGCGCCCGCGATCAGAAGCGCGACCGCCAGCAGGGCGTATCCGCACCCCAGGATGATGTACGGCACGCGCGAGGCGTGAAGAAGCTGCGGAGCGACCCGCCCGACGCCCAGTGCCCCGGCGCTCGCCACCAGAGCGGTCCGCCACCAGGCGAGCCACGTTCGCTCGGCGGCCATCCCGGTCCGCCTGACGTCGCCAGTCGGCCCGCCGGCGTCCGGCACCTCATTCGCGGGTCCGGGCTCGGCCACTGTGGGCCGAGACTACACCGCTACTTGATCGTGTCGTAGACCTTGAAGAGCGGCATGTACATCGAGATCACGATGAAGCCAACCATGGCCCCCACGATCACGATCATCAGCGGCTCGAGGATCGACGTCAGCGCCTTCACGGAGGCGGCCACCTCGTCCTCGTAGAAGTCGGCGATCTTGGACATCATCGTGTCCATCGCGCCGGTCTCCTCGCCGACGGCGATCATCTGGACCACCATCGAGGGGAACGCCTCGGGGGCCAGGCGCATCGGGGCCGACACGGTCCCGCCGCCGGTCACCGAGTCCTTCACGGCCACCATGGCGTTCTCGATCACCTTGTTGCCGGAGGTCTTCCCGGTGATCTCGATCGCCTCCAGCATCGGCACGCCGGCCGCGACGAGTGCTGAGAACGTGCGCGAGAAGCGCGCCAGGGCCACCTTCTGCACGGTGTCGCCGATCTTCCACGGGATCTTCAGCTTGAAGCGGTCCCACTGCACTCGACCGCGGCTCGACTTCTTCCAGCGCTTGAACGCGTAGACGATCGCCCAGCCGCCGAGGATGCAGACGTACCACCTGCCCGTCACGAGGTGAGAGATGTTGACGGTGACCTGCGTGATCGCAGGGAGCTTGCCGCCGAAGTCCTTGAACACCTTCGCGAAGACCGGAACGATGAAGGCCACGAGCGCGATCATCACGACGCCGGCGAAGCCGGCGATGAGCATCGGGTACATCATGGCCGACTTCACCTGGCGCCTAAGCGAGTCGTCCTTCTCGAGCTGGTCGGCCACACGGTGGAGGGTCTCCTCCAGGATGCCGCCGCTCTCGCCGGCGGCCACCATGGCCACGAACAGCTCGTTGAAGATGTCCGGATGGCGCGAGAGCGCCTCGGAGAGCGCGATGCCGGCCTCCACGTCCTTGCGGATCGCGGTGAAGGCGTCGCGCAGCTTGTCGTTCTCGGCCTGGTCCTCGAGCACGTAGAGCGCACGCAGGAGCGACATGCCCGACGAGATCATCGTCGAGAGCTGCCGCGTGGCGACCGTCAGCTCCTGGGCCTTCACGCGCTTGAAGCGCGCGAACAGGTCGCCCACGTCGGTGGGCTTCTGCTCCTCGATGTCGAGGACGATCAGGCCCTTCGCGCGCAGCTGCGACGCGACCGACTGCTTGTCGTCGGCCTCGACCTCGCCGCGCGTCGCGGTGCCGGTGAGATCGAGGGCCTTGAACGCGAAGGTCGACATCGCTCTACGCCACCCGCACCGTGCCCATCAGGCGGCGCAGCTCCTCGGGGCTCGAGGAGCGCGACTCGGCGAGCTCGCGGGAGATCTTCTGGCGCCTCACCAGGTCCGCGAGCGCGGCGTCCATCGTCTGCATGCCGTGCTGGCCACCGGTCTGGAGCACCGAGTAGATCTGGTGGGTCTTGCCCTCGCGAATCAGGTTGCGCACCGCCGGCGTGGGCACGAGCACCTCGGTGGCGCAGCAGCGGCCCTGGCCGTCAGCGGTCGGCAGCAGCTGCTGGGTCGCGATGCCCTGCAGTGCCACCGAGAGCTGCACGCGCACCTGGTGCTGCTGGGCGGGCGGGAACACGTCCACGATGCGGTCCACCGTCTGCGCCGTGTCCTGCGTGTGCAGGGTGGCGAACACGAGGTGGCCGGTCTCCGCGGCGGTGAGCGCCGTGGAGATCGTGTCGAGGTCGCGCATCTCGCCCACGAGGATCACGTCGGGGTCCTGGCGCAGCGCGGCCTTCAGGCCGAGCGAGAAGCTCTGGGCGTCGGACCCGATCTCACGCTGGTTCACGACGCAGCTCTTGTGGTGGTGGAGGAACTCGATCGGGTCCTCGATGGTCATGATGTGCTCGTGGCGCTCGCGGTTGATCACGTCGAGCATCGCCGCCAGCGTCGTGGACTTGCCCGAGCCCGTCGGGCCCGTGACGAGCACGAAGCCGCGGGGCTTCTTCGTGAAGTCGCGCAGCACCGGCGGGAGGCCGAGCGAATCGAGCTCCGGCATCTCGTTCGGGATCAGACGGAACGCGGCGCCGAGCGAGGCGCGCTGGAAGTAGGCGTTCACGCGGAAGCGCGCCTTGCCGGGGATCGAGTAGGCGAAGTCGATCTGCCACTCGTTCTCCAGCTTCTTGCGCTGGTCGTTCGTGAGGATCGAGTAGATGATCTCGCGGGTCATCTGCGAGCTCATCTGGGGGTAGTCGAGAGCACGCAGGCGCCCCTTCTCACGCACCATCGGCGGGCTGCCCGCCGTGAGGTGCAGGTCAGAGGCATTCAGGTTGAGCACTTCGAGCAGGACGTCGGCAAAGTCGAACATCAGACTCCTTATCGGCAGGTGCTTTAGATCACGTGACTCGTGAGACCTCGGCGATAGACGTGATCCCGAGCCGCACCTTCTCCAGACCGTCGGAACGGAGGAGGCGCATCCCCTCCTCGACGGCTGTTGCACGGATCACGTCACTCGACGCCCGCTCGATGGTCATCGCGCGGATCGTGTCGCTGAGGGTCATCACCTCGTAGATGCCGGTACGGCCCTTGTAGCCCGAGTTGCCACAGCGGGCACAGCCGACCGGCTCGTAAGCCTCGATGTCGAAAACGGCCTCGAAGCCGGCCGCTCGCAGTGAGTCGACGCTCAGAACGGTGCGGCGCTTGCAGTGGGTGCAGAGCGTGCGCGCGAGGCGCTGAGCCACCACGCAGTCCACCGCCGAGGCCGTCAGGAAGGGCTCGATGCCCATCTCCGTGAGGCGCGTGATCGCGGACGGCGCGTCGTTGGTGTGAAGCGTGGAGAGGACGAGATGGCCGGTGAGCGCGGACTCGATGGCGATCTTCGCCGTGTCGGCGTCGCGGATCTCGCCGACCATGATCACGTCGGGG
>DATNBJ010000157.1:0-7883 GCA_035572055.1 Thermoleophilaceae bacterium
GCGAGGGCGCTGGTCCAAACGATCGTGCGCTCGCGCGCCTCCATGCGCCTTGGCTGCCGCGCGCGAAGATCGCCCACCAGTCTTTCGACCGAGTCCATTGGGCATCTAGTCGGTGCGTACGCACGAGCGGGTGAGAAACGCGCGGCGATTGCACAACATCCTGCGGCGAACCTCCATCCGGAAACGGTGGCTTTTCGCCGGTGGGATCAAACGGTCGGACATCTAGACTGACGAGCCGTGAAGGCCGCCGAGATCCGGGAGACCTTCCTCTCCTTCTTCGAGCAGCGCGACCATCGGCGGATGCCGTCCGGTTCGCTCGTTCCATCGACCGACGATCCGTCGGTGCTGCTGACCACCGCCGGCATGCAGCCCTTCAAGCCCTTCTTCCTGGGCGAGCAGGCGCCGCCGCACCCGCGGCTGACCTCATGTCAGAAGGTGTTCCGCACGGTGGACATCGAGAACGTGGGCATCACCGCGCGGCACCTCACGTTCTTCGAGATGCTCGGCAACTTCTCGTTCGGCGACTACTTCAAGCAGGGCGCCGTGGAGTTCGCGTGGGAGCTGTCCACCGGGGAGTTCGGCTTCAAGCCGGAGGAGATCTGGGTCACGGTGTTCGGCGGCGACGACGACCTCGGCCTCGGCCCCGACAACGATGCGATCGAGTGCTGGCGCTCGGTCGGCGTGCCGGACGACCGGATCGTGCTGCTGGGGCGCGAGGACAACTTCTGGCAGCTCGGGCCGACCGGTCCGTGCGGCCCCTGCTCCGAGCTCTACCTCGACCGCGGGCTCGACTTCGGCGCAGAGAGCGACCGGCCCGGCGACGACACCGACCGCTTCCTCGAGTTCTGGAACCTCGTCTTCATGCAGAACGAGCTCCACGAGGACGGCTCGCTGACCGAGCTGCCGAAGCAGAACATCGACACCGGCATGGGGCTCGACCGCATGGCGGCGATCCTCCAGGACGTGCCGTCGGTCTTCGAGACCGACCACTTCCTGCCCATGATCCGGCTCGGCGAGGAGCTGTCCGGCCGCAGGTACGGCCAGGACGAGCCCACCACGCGCGCGTTGCGGATCCTTGCGGATCACGGGCGCGGGATGACCCTCCTGATCGCCGACGGCGTGGTGCCCTCGAACGAGGACCGCGGCTACGTGCTGCGGCGGATCATGCGGCGGGCGATCCAGCAGGGGCGGGTGCTCGGCATCGAGGGCTCGTTCCTGCCGAAGCTGTGCCAGACGGTGATCGACACGATGGGCGAGGCCTATCCCGAGCTCGACCGCGAGCGCGAGACGATCATGAGGTGGACCGCGGCCGAGGAGGAGAGCTTCGGGCGCACGCTCACGCAGGGCGAGCGGCTGCTGGAGGACATCATCGCCGGGGCGAAGCGCGACTCCACCTCGTGGGTGTCGGCGGAGGACGCGTTCAAGCTGCACGACACCTACGGCTTCCCCTACGAGCTGACGAAGGAGCTGCTCGCCGGGGAGGGGCTGGCGGTGGACGACGACGGCTTCGCGGAGCTGATGGAGCAGGCGCGTGACGTGGCCCGCGCGGGCGGCCGGCGCGTGGTGCCCGAGGCCCACGAGCACGTGGTGGAGTTCGCACGCTCGGCCGGCTTCCAGAGCCGGTTCGTGGGCTACGAGGCCACCGAGTGGGAGACGACCATCGGCGCGCTCGAGCGCGAGAACGGCCGCTTCCTGGCAAAGCTCCAGGAAAGCCCGTTCTATCCCGAGGGCGGCGGCCAGGTATCCGACTCCGGCGTGGTGGAGACGCCGTCCGGCCGCGCGACGGTGGAGGGCGTCTACCGGCTGGGCGACGATCAGGCGGTGGCGCTGGCGCTGACCGAGGGCGAGCTCGGCGTGGGGGAGCCCGCGAAGGCGATCGTGGACCGTCACACGCGGTTCGCGACGATGGCGAACCACACCGCCACGCACCTGCTGCACGCGGCGCTACGCAAGGAGCTCGGCACGCATGTACGCCAGGCCGGTTCCTACGTGGGGCCGGACAAGCTGCGCTTCGACTTCACTCACGGCGAGCGGCTCACGCCGGAGCAGATCGCCACGGTGGAGGAGCAGGTGAACGCCTGGATCGTGGAGAGCCACCCCGTGCGCGCGGTGCAGACCACGCGCGACGAGGCCGAGCGCCTCGGCGCGATGGCGCTGTTCGGCGAGAAGTACGGCGACGTGGTGCGAATGGTGGACATCGACGAGGTGTCGCGCGAGCTGTGCGGCGGCACGCACGTGCGGACCACCGCTGAGATCGGTCTCTTCCACCTGACGAGCGAGACGTCGAGCGCGTCGAACGTGCGCCGCGTGGAGGCGGTGAGCGGGCCGGCCGCGATCGAGCTGTTCGGGCGCCGCACGCGCGACCTGCGCGAGATCGCGGCGCTGCTGAAGGTGCCCGAGGCCGAGGTGGTGGCGGGGGTGGAGAAGCTGCAGTCGCAGCTCCGGGACGCCGCCAAGCGGCCGCGCCAGGACGACCGCGCGCTGGCCGACTCGCTGACCGCGGGCGCCGCCGAGGTGGGCGGCATCCGCGTGGTGACCGAGGTGGTGGAGGCGCCCGACGCGAAAACGCTGCTCGAGCTGTCCGACCGCGTGAAGCAGACGCTGGGCGACGGCGCGGTGGTGCTGGGCACCGCCGTGGACGGTCGCGTGCACCTGGTGGCGAACTTCTCGGACAGCGCGGTGGGCCGCGGCCTGAAGGCGGGCGACGTGGTGCGGGTGGCCGCGGAGGTGACCGGCGGCGGGGGAGGCGGTCGCGACACGATGGCTCAGGCGGGGGGACGCGATCCGGAGAAGCTGCCTGACGCCATCGCCGCGGCCCGAGCTGCGATAGAACGCGTCCTCGCATGAGCCGGATCCTCGCCCTCGACTTCGGCGAGGCGCGCTGCGGGTGCGCGCTGTCGGATCCCACCGGTACGCTCGCGACTCCCTTGGAGGCAGTCGAGCAGCCCGGCACCCGCCGCGGCCTGGCCCGGATCGCCGATCTGGTGGAAGACCGCGAGGTGGAACGCGTCGTGATCGGTCTGCCGCTGACCCTGTCGGGCGAGGAGGGACCACAGGCGCGCGCCACACGCGAGTTCGCATCCCGCCTCGCGGACCTCGTCGAAGTGCCGATCGAGCTGCACGACGAGCGGCTCACCACGCGCCAGGCCGAGCGCATCGGCGGCGACGCGGATGCCGACTCGCGCGCCGCGGCGCACCTGCTCGTGAGTTACCTGGCGGCGACCGGGCGCGCGCCTTGAGCGAAGACCTGATCCGGTCTGAGGAGGAACGGCAGCGGGCACGGCTGGAGCGCGAGGCCCGGCGCGCGGGGCGCGACGGCGAGGGCATGTACATGGAGGTGGGCGAGGGCGAGCCCCGCAACCCGGGCCGGCCGCGTCACGGACGCGGGCACATCTACGCCCGCCGCTTCGTGGCGCTGCTGCTCATCGCGGCCGCGGCGCTCGTGGCCTGGTTCGTGATCTCCCTCTTCCAGCCGGGGAAGGGCGGCGGCCACGGCACGGTGGCGGCCACGATTCCGAGCGGCGCCAGCGTGGGCCAGATCGGCGACATCCTGAGCAAGGACGACGTGGTCTCGAGCTCGTTCTTCTTCGAGCTGCGGGCGCGGATGGCCGGCAAGAGCGGGGATCTGAAGCCCGGCACCTACGTGCTGAAGCACGACATGAGCTACAGCTCCGCTCTCGACGCGCTCACCAAGGGCGTGGCGCAGAAGATCGTGAAGGTCACGATCCCCGAGGGCCGCGACCGCAGCCAGATCGCGCCGCTCGTGAAGAGCGACGGGCTGACGGGCGACTACCTGACCGCGTCGGTGCGCTCGCCCGAGCTGAACCCGCGCCGCTACGGCGCGAAGAACGCCCTCAACCTGGAGGGCTTCCTCTTCCCGGCGAGCTACGAGCTGAAGCGCGGGGCCAGCTCGACCGACCTCGTGAACAAGCAGCTCGAGGCGTTCAAGGAGAACCTCTCGGGCGTGAACATGAGCTACGCCAAGAAGAAGAACCTGACGCCGTACGACGTGCTGACGATCGCGTCGATGATCGAGCGCGAGGCGCAGCTCCCCGGCGACCGCAAGCTGGTGGCGTCGGTGATCTACAACCGCCTGCACGCGCAGATGAACCTGGCGATCGACGCCACCCTGCGCTTCGAGCTCCACAACTGGGACAAGCCGCTGAAGGTGTCGGAGCTGAACTCGAGGCGGCCGTACAACACCCGTACGCGGCCAGGCCTGCCGCCCGGGCCGATCGGCAATCCCGGCCTGGCGTCGATCCAGGCGGCGGCACGTCCCGCTCGCACGAAGTACCTCTTCTACGTGAACAAGCCGTGGACGTGCGGCAAGCTGGCGTTCGCGTCCACCGACGCTCAGTTCCAGAAGGACGTGGACGCCTACAACGCCGCGCGGGCGAAGAACCACGGCAACGCGCCCACCAAGTGCTAGCCGGAGTTCTGGGCTGGCCGGTCGGGCACAGCCGCTCGCCGGCGATCCAGAACGCCGCGTTCCGTGAGCTGGGCCTGGACTGGCGCTACGTGAAGCTGCCGGTGCCGCCCGAGCTCTTCGATGAGACGGTGCGTGCGCTGCCGGTGTCGGGCTACCGGGGGGCGAACGTGACGATCCCGCACAAGCACGCCGCCCTGGCGCTGGCAGACGAGCGCAGCGCCGCGGCCGCGGCGATCGGCGCGGCGAACACCCTGCTGTTCAGCGAGGAGGGCAAGGTCCAGGCGGACAACACCGACGCGCCGGGCTTTCTCGCCGCGCTGGGCGAGGACCCGGCCGGCAAGCGCGCGCTCGTGCTGGGCGCCGGCGGGGCGGGGCGTGCCGTGGTGTGGGCGCTGCGCGAGGCGGGCGCGGCGGGGGTGGCCGTGTGGAACCGCACGCCCGACCGGGCCGCGGCGCTGGCGAACGACCTGGGCGTGACGCATGCCGAGCGGCCCGGACCCTGCGATCTGCTCGTGAATGCCACGTCCGTGGGACTCGACCCGCCGCTCGAGGGCGACGAGGCGCTGCGGGCGCTGGGGCTCGACGCGCTCGAGCCGCCACCCGTGGTGGTTGACCTGGTCTACAGCGGCGAAAAGCCCACCGCCCTCCTCGAATGGGCGCGCGGCGCCGGGTCCCGGACCGTGGACGGCCTGGAGGTTCTCGTGCGCCAGGGCGCCCTCAGCTTCGAGCGCTGGACCGGCCGAGAGGCGCCGCTTGAGGCGATGCGCGCAGCGGTTCTGTCCAAGAGCTGAGCCGCAACCCCTAAATATCCGTCCAGCGTCTGCCGATAGGTGGGCGTGATGGCTCTTCCCCGTACAGCCCTCTTGGGGATCATCGGAGCGGTTCTGATCCTGGCCACGTTCGTTGCCACCCACGGTCTGGGTAAGAAGAACGACTCCGGATCGACCCCCACGACGGTCCAGCAGAAGGCAACCCCGGCAACCGCGCCGGCCCCGGCGAAGAGCACCCCGACCACCGCGACGAAGGCCAAGGCACAGGCCAAGGCCCCCAGCAAGCCCGCCACCGCGAAGACCGGCGCGTCCGTCGGCCTCCCGCTGAAGGTGGCGCAGGCCATCGCCGATCACCGAGTGGTCGTCCTCTACTTCGGCGCCCAGGGCGCTGACGACACCCTGACTGCCGCATCGGTTCGTGATCTCAAGTCGTCCGCAGGACGCGGCGTCACGGTGCTCATGGACAAGCTCTCCAATCTGGCGGACTACCGCCGTGTCGTTGAGGGACTGGACGTCTCACAGGCACCGTCGATCGTCATCGTGGACCGCGACCGCAAGGCGCAGCTCCTCGAGGGCTACGTCGACGCCGGGTCACTCCGCCAGGCCGTGGCGGACGTGGCCGGATGACGGACTGGCAGCCGCCTTCACACCTTCGCTCTGTCCCGGGTGGCGCTGAGGCCGCCACCGCGGCCCAGCCCGATCTTCCCCAGCCCACGAACGGCATAACGCCGCCGCTTCGCCGCGGCGGAGGCGGCCGCTTCATCTCCGACGTGATCGTGGAGCTCGGCTTCGCGACCCAGGAGAAGGTGCAGTCCGCGGTCGAGGAGGGCAAGTCCAGCGGCCGCACGCCCGAGCAGGTGCTGCTCGGGTGGGGCGCCGTGACGGCAGAGCAGCTATCCCGCGCCACGGCCGAGCGCTTCGGCCTCGACCACGTGGACCTGACGGTCTACAAGGCCGACCTGGGGGCGCTCAACCTCGTGAACGCGCAGGCCGCCCGCCGCTACAACGCGGTGCCGATCGGCTTCGACGCCGGCGTGCTGCTCGTGGCGATGGCCGACCCGTCGAACGTGCTCGCGCTCGACGACCTCAAGCTTCTGACCGGCCACGAGCTGCGCCCGGTGGTCGCGTCCGCCGAGGACGTCGCCGGCCTGATCTCGCGCATGAACCGCCTTGACGACGCGATCGCCGAGGCGGTGCAGGAGGACGTCAGCGAGGACCTGAGCCTCATCTCGGACATCCGCGAGACCGCGGACGACGCGCCGGTGATCAAGCTCGTGAACACGATCATCGCCCAGGCGGTGCAGGACGGCGCCTCCGACCTCCACTTCGAGCCCGACGGCCGCGAGATGCGCGTGCGCTTCCGCGTGGACGGCGTGCTCAGCGAGAGCACCACGATCCCGCGCCGCATGGTGGCCGGCGTGGTCTCCCGCGTGAAGATCATGGCCAACCTCGACATCGCCGAGCGGCGACTGCCGCAGGACGGCCGCGTGTCGCTGAACATCGACGGGCACCCGATCGACGTGCGTGTCGTGACGCTCCCGAGCGTGCACGGCGAGGGCATCGTGATGCGCATCCTCGACAAGGAGCAGGTGCTCCTGACGCTCGACACGCTGGGCATGCGCGACGAGGCGCGCGACCGCTTCGAGAGCGCCTTCCACCAGTCCTACGGCGCCGTGCTGGTCACCGGCCCGACCGGCTCAGGCAAGTCGACGACGCTCTACGCGGCGCTGAACACGATCAACTCGCCCGAGAAGAACATCATCACGATCGAGGACCCGGTCGAGTACCAGCTCCCGGGGATCAACCAGATCCAGGTGAACCTGCGCGCCGGGCTGAGCTTCGCCCAGGGCCTGCGCTCGATGCTGCGCGCCG
Organism: Thermoleophilaceae bacterium; assembly: GCA_035572055.1. Classification (GTDB taxonomy): domain Bacteria; phylum Actinomycetota; class Thermoleophilia; order Solirubrobacterales; family Thermoleophilaceae; genus JAICJR01. The sequence continues at coordinate 7,072 of DATNBJ010000157.1, forward strand.
ACCCCGACGTGATCATGGTCGGCGAGATCCGCGACGCCGACACGGCGAAGATCGCCATCGAGTCGGCGCTCACCGGCCATCTCGTCCTCTCCACGCTGCACACCAACGACGCGCCGTCGGCGATCACGCGCCTGACGGAGATGGGCATCGAGCCCTTCCTGACGGCCTCGGCGGTGGACTGCGTGGTGGCCCAGCGCCTCGCGCGCACGCTCTGCACCCACTGCAAGCGCCGCACCGTTCTGAGCGTCGACTCTCTGCGCGCGGCCGGGTTCGAGGCCGTTTTCGACATCGAGGCTTACGAGCCGGTCGGCTGTGCCCGCTGTGGCAACTCGGGCTACAAGGGCCGTACCGGCGTCTACGAGGTGATGATCCTCAGCGACACGATCCGCGCGATGACCATCGAGCGGGCGTCGAGCGACGTGATCCGGCAGGCAGCCGTGGAGGAGGGCATGCGACTCCTCCGTTCGGACGGTCTGGAGAAGGTCCGGCTCGGGATTACCTCGATTGCCGAAGTCTCAAGGGTCACGTGATCTAAAGCAGCTGCCGATAAGGAGTCTGATGTTCGACTTTGCCGACGTCCTGCTCGAAGTGCTCAACCTGAATGCCTCGGACCTGCACATCACGGCGGGCACCCCGCCGATGGTGCGTGAGAAGGGGCGCCTGCGTGCTCTCGACCACCCGGTCATGACCTCGCAGATGACCCGCGAGATCATCTACTCGATCCTCACGAACGACCAGCGCAAGAAGCTGGAGAACGAGTGGCAGATCGACTTCGCCTACTCGATCCCCGGCAAGGCGCGCTTCCGCGTGAA
>DATNBJ010000158.1:0-4223 GCA_035572055.1 Thermoleophilaceae bacterium
GCTGGCTACGCGCGTGATGACGCGAATCGCCGCCGAGACCGGGGTCGGGACGTTCGTACTGGTCTCGACCGACAAGGCGGTCAAGCCCGCCACCGTAATGGGCGCCTCCAAGGCGCTCGCGGAATGGGCCGTGGAAGCCGCGGCGGTGCGCTATCCGAAGACCCGCTACTCGACGGTCCGGTTCGGCAACGTGCTCGGGTCGTCGGGCTCGGTGGTCCCGATCTTCCGCCGCCAGATCGCGGCGGGCGGACCGGTCACCGTGACCGATCCGGCGATGACGCGCTACTTCATGACGATCCCGGAGGCCGTGCAGCTCATCATCCGCTCGGGCGACCTCGGCAAGGGCGGCGAGGTGTACGTGCTCGAGATGGGCGAGCCCGTGAAGATCATCGAGCTCGCGCAGAACATGATCCGGCTGTCGGGCCAGGAGCCCGGCGTGGACATCGCGATCGACATCGTCGGGCGCCGCCCCGGCGAGAAGCTTCACGAGGAGCTGTTCAACCGCGACGAGCGCCCGCGGCCCACTCCGGCCGAGAAGATCGTGGCGGCGGTGCGGCCTCCGCTCCACCCGGATTGGGTCGAGGAGGCGTTCATCCGCGTGGAGGAGCTCGTTTACGGAGGCGATCCGTCCGCCCTGGCGAAGACGGTTGCGTCGCTCGCTCAGGAGCGCGCGCTACTAGCCTCCACGAGTGAGCCGGCGGCCGACCCGACCAGCTCAGAGGCCGCCGAGCTGCTGTGACCCCGGCACCGGCGCGGGGGCGATCGCAACTGGTCGCCCGACATCCGGTTTAAGGTTCTAGACGCTTACATGAGTCGTGTACAGGAGATCGGCGCCTACGCGGGGTTTGCTGCCGTTATCGGCCTGGCTGTGCTGAGCGCCCTGTACTTCTCGCAGGCGCGCGACGTCAGGCGCTTGCGCGAATGGGCGGGCCGCGCGCCCGAGCGTGCCGCGGAGGAGGAGGCGCGCATCGCCGCGTCGACCGCGGCCGGCCAGCAGCAGCAGCGCGCCGCCGCGGGCATGGGTGGGGCGCCCACGATCGCGCCGCCCCCGCCGCCCACCACGCTTCCCGGCGCGGGCACGGGCTCGGCCACGCCCGCGCCCGGCTCGTTACCTTCGCCAAGGCCCGCGCCCACGATGGCGAGCACGCCCAGCACGCCGATCCTGTCGCGCCCGCCGGAGCCCTGGTACAAGCGCGTCGTCTGGCCGGAGCCGCGCTACATCGCGCTGATCGTCGCCGGCGTGATCGTGATCGGCGGCGGCGCCGCGTACGGCATCTCGCACCTGGTGAACGACAACGGCTCGCCCGCCGGCAAGGCCACCGCCAACACGCAGCAGTCCGCGAATGGCGGCGCGCCCCCCACGACCGCGAAGAAGAAGACGCTCGCGCCGATCAGGCCGAGCTCGGTCACTGTGGCGGTGCTCAACGGCACCTCGGTTACCGGCCTCGCGTCGCAGACCTCCAACAAGCTCGTCCAGCTGGGCTTCAAGCAGGGCAACCGCACGAACGCGGCCACCAACGGGCAGCAGGCGCAATCGGTGGTCGAGTACTCGGGCAACAACACGCGCGCGGCGCGGCTCGTCGCGAACAAGCTCGGCATATCGGACATCGAGCCGATCGACTCGCAGACCCAGGCCTTGGCGGGCGACGCCACCGTCACGGTGATCATCGGGGCGGACCGCGCCCCGAGCGGCACCACCGGCTAGCGGCTGCGGCGCTTGGTTTTTGCCCGCCCAGGGCGGCCCGGCTAGCGGCGGGCCGCGTCGCAGGTAGGTTTTCCGGCTGTGCCGAGCTCCCGTCTGGTCTCCGTGGTGTTTGGCGTCCTCGTGGTGGCCACGCTCGGCGCGTTCGTCGCGACGCAGCGGCTGAAGCGCTCCACGCCATTTGTCGAGCGGGTCTACTACTACGGGCCGTGTATACGGCCCGAGGGGCCGCCGAGGTCCTGCAGCCGCAGCTCCTTCTCTCCGGTGAGCCGCTGGCCCGCCATCAAGCTGCGCTTCGAGCTGCCAAAGCGCCAGACGAGGGTCACCGTGGCGATCGTCAACGAGAGCGGCGACGAGGTGCGCACGTTGGCCGACGACGTGACGCTGCGCCGCGGCAACCACGTCTACACGTGGAACGGCCGCGACAACGCGGGTGCGGTCGTGCCCGACGGCGACTACCGGCTCCGGGTGACGCTGCGTGAGCAGGGCCGGGCGCTCACGGCGCCGCGAACGATCACGGTGGACACGAAGCCGCCGGTCGCCAAGCTGCGCTTCGTCGGGCCGAACACGATCCTGCCGGGGTCGCCGGACAACGGCGTGCTGGCGCTGCGCTTCGTCGGCCCGTCGAACCCGAGCCCGACGATCCAGGTCTGGCGCACCGACCTGCCGAAGCCCGTGCAGGTGGCGAAGCTGATCGGCAAGCGCTTCCGGCAGAGCTACAAGTGGCAGGTGCCGCCGCTGGCCGACGGCGTGTACGCGGTCACGGTGACCGTCTGGGACCAGGCGGGCAACGCCGGCAGCACCTCCACCGCGCTGCCGCCGGTGCCCAAGGGCGCGGCGCCCAACACGGGCTTCTCGGTGCGCACGCTCACGGTCAGCGGTCCGCTCGAGCCGGTGCGCTCGGGCGGCGTGGCGCGCTTCCAGATCGGTCCTGTATCGCGGCGGCTGCGCTGGAACCTCACGGCGGTCGGCGAGAACGAGCCGGTGGCCAGGGGCGAGGGCAACGGCCGTGTGGTGGGCGTGCGCGTGCCGCGCGACGCGGCCACCGGGCTCTACCAGCTGCGCGTGCAGGCGGCCGGCCACCGCTCGATCACACCGCTGGCGGTGCGCCATGGCAGCACCAAGGGCGTGCTGGTGGTCCTGCCCGCGATCACCTGGCAGGGGCTGAATCCGGTCGACGACGACGACAACGGCTTCGCGAACGTGCTGTCGGCGGGCGATCCGGTCCAGGCCAACCGCTACTTCGCGCACGGGGAGCCGCCGGCGGGGCTCGACGAGCAGGTGATCCCGCTGCTGCGCTTCCTCGAGCGCGAGCGCCTGCCCTACGAGCTGACCACGGACCTGGCGCTCGCACGCGGCAGCGGGCCGAGCCTGTCCGGCCGCCCTGGCGTGCTGTTCGCGGGCGACGAGACCTGGCTCACCGACAAGGTGGACCTCGCGCTCCGCGACTACGTGGACAAGGGCGGCAGGGTCGCGTCGTTCGGCACGGACGCGTTCCGGCGGTTGGTGGCCCTGGGGCCGAACACGCTCCAGGACCCGACCGAGCCGGAGCGCGTGAACGTGTTCGGCGAGCAGACGTCCGAGTCGAAGACCGAGCCGGCGCCGATGGCGGTGAACCCGGGCTCGGAGCTCGGCCTCCTGTCCGGGACGGACGGGCTGTTCGGCAGCTTTGACACCTTCGAGCAGCAGGACCGGCTCGTGTCCGGCACCCAGCTGCTGGAGAGCGCCGGCCGCGATCCCAAGCACCCGGCGTTCGTGGCCTACAAGCTCGGCAACGGCATCGTGGTGCGCGTGGGCTCGCCGCAGTGGGCGGCCCAGCTCGCGGGCGACGTCGAGGTGAGCAACGTGACGAGGCACATATGGTCGCTCCTCTCGCAGTAGCGCCCGTGATCAAGGACGGCGGCACGGTGATCGCCTCGCTTGCCCTGGTGGGCGCGTTCTTTCTCACCGGGAGCGCGCGGGCTCGGGCGCTGTGCGTGCTGGTGGCGCTGCTGCTGTCGCCGGTACTCCTCGTGGGCGAGCTCTGGAACACGAGCCAGGTGCAAAACCTGCGCGATCACCCGGTCGAGCTGATCGGGCTGATCGTGGTGGGCGCCGCGCTGATGGCGGGGCTCGCGGCGATCTTCCTGCGGCGGCCGCTGCTGCTGCCGATCCTCGCCATCGCCGCGCTGCCGTTCCGCGTCCCGGTGAACGCGGGCGGCCAGTCGGCGCTCCTGCTCGTCCCTCTCTACGTGGTGGTGGGAGGCGGGGCGCTGGCGTACGTGTGGGAGCGGCTGCGGGGCTCGTCGCCGGAGGCGAACAACGGCTACCGCTTCGCGCCGGCCGAGCGCAATCCCGGCTACGTGGAGCTGGCGCTGCTCCTCGCCGTGACCCTCTACTCGATCCAGGCCTCCTACTCGAGCGACTTCGAGACGGCCGTGAAGAACGTCGCGTTCTTCTACATCCCGTTCGCGCTGCTGCTGAAGCTGATCACGTCGCTCGACTGGACCGAGCGGCTGATGCGCTGGGCGCTCGGCGTGCT
>DATNBJ010000159.1:0-41305 GCA_035572055.1 Thermoleophilaceae bacterium
GGAGCAGAAGCAGCGCTTCCTCGAGCCGATCCTGTCCGCCGACGAGATCTGGTGCCAGGGCTTCTCGGAGCCGGAGTCGGGCTCCGACCTGGCGTCGCTGAAGACCAAGGCCGTGAAGTCCAACGGCGGCTGGAAGGTCACGGGGCAGAAGGTCTGGACCACGTTCGCGCACGAGGCCAAGTGGTGCATGCTGGTGGCGCGCACCGACCCGGACGCGGCGAAGCACAAGGGCCTGACCTACTTCCTCATGGACATGGAGCAGGATGGCGTGCAGGTCCGCCCGCTCCGCCAGATCACCGGCGAGTCCGAGTTCAACGAGATCTTCATGGAGGAGGCCTACATCCCCGACGAGAACGTCGTCGGGCAGCCCGGCGAGGGCTGGAACGTGGCCATCACCACGCTGATGAACGAGCGCTCGGGGATCGCGTTCGGCTCGGCGGTGGCGATCAAGATCGCGCTCGGCGAGCTGATGGAGCTGGTGCGCGAGCGCGGCCTAGACGAGGACCCGCTGATCCGCCAGAAGATGGCGCAGCTCTATATCGAGTCCGAGACCCTGCGCCTGAACGCCTACCGCGGCCTGACCGGCACGATGAAGCGTGGCTACCCGGGGCCTGAGGGCTCGCTGCCCAAGTGGCAGTGGTCCGACCTCAACCAGGCGCTCACCGAGCTGGCGATGGAGGTGCGCGGCGCCGAGGGGCCGGTCGTGGACGACAAGTGGACCTATCGCTTCCTGCGGGCTCGCGCGAACTCGATCGAGGGCGGCACCACCGAGATCCTCAAGAACATCATCGCCGAGCGCGTGCTCGGCCTTCCGAAGATGAGGTAGCGCTTGAACTTCGACTTCACGGACGATCAGCAGGCGATCAAGCGCACGGCGAAGGACTTCCTCGCCAGCCGCTACAAGGCCGAGAAGGTGCGCGAGCTCGCCGAGTCCGGCACCTATGACGACGGGCTCTGGGGCGAGATATCCGAGCTCGGCTGGCCCGGCATCTACATCCCCGAGGAGTACGGCGGGCAGGGCCTCGGCGTGGTGGAGCTCGTGATCGTGATGGAGGAGCTGGGCTACGCGCTGGCGCCGTCGCCGTTCTTCTCGAACGCGGCCGCCGGCCTCGCGATCCTGCACGGCGGCAGCGAGGACCAGAAGCAGCGCTGGCTGCCCGGCATCGCGTCCGGTGAGCAGCGCGGGACGGTGGCGGTCGTGTCGGGTGGCGAGGCGCCGCTCGTGCCGGACGCCGACAGCGCCTCGGTGATCGTCCTGATCGACGGCGACACCGCCGCGCTCGTGGAGGCCGGCGACGCCGAGATCGAGGAACGCGCCGTGATCGACTCCACGCGCCGGTTCTCCTCGGTGCGCGCCGAGGGCGGCGACACGCTTGGCGGCGACTTCTCGGCCGGGATCGACCGCGCGGAGGCCGCGCTGTCGGCAGAGCTCGTGGGCGTCGGCCAGCGCGTGATGGAGATGGCGGTGGAGTACGCGAAGGACCGCAAGCAGTTCGACCGCCCGATCGGCTCCTACCAGGCGGTGTCGCACCGCTGCGCCGAGATGCTCCTGTGGGTCGAGAGCGCGCGCTCGGCCGCGTACTACGCGGGCTGGGCCTCGGACTTCGAGCCCGAATCGGCGGCGATCGCGGCGTCGGTGGCCAAGGCTTACGCGGCGGATGCCGGCTGGAAGGTCACCGCGTCGGCGCTGCAGGTGCACGGCGGCATCGGCTTCACCTGGGAGCACGACCTCCACTTCTTCCTGAAGCGAGCCCGCACCGACGGGCATCTCTTCGGCAGCGCGAGCAAGCACCGCGAGCGCGTGGCCGAGCTGTCGGGCCTCTCCCGCGCGCCCGCCCCCGCGTAGCGCATCCGAATCTTTGGCATTCCGGTGCCTGGCGGCGGCAGCGGCGTCCCGCTGGTGGCGCCTAGATCGCCGACATGGGTGGGCTCGTGTCACTCGTGCGGCAAGCGCCTGGACGAGGTCTCGCCGTAGCCTTTGGACTGTGAAGAGGCACGAGGCACTCGCGCAGCTGTCGCGCGACCATCATCAGGCGCTGTTCCAGGCGCAGCGGCTGCGCCGGGCGAGCGACGAGGACGCCGCGGAGGTCAAGGCCGGCTTCCTCGACTTCTGGCGGAGCGTCGGCCACCTGCACTTCCGGGCCGAGGAGGAGGTGCTGCTGCCGGCGTACGCCGCGTACGCGGACGCGAGCGACGACGCGGTCGTGCGGGTGCTGGTGGACCACACGCTGATCCGCCGCGACGCAGACGCGCTGGAGGAGGCGGGGCTCGAGAGGGTGCACGAGCTGGGGGACCGCCTCGAGGCGCACGTGCGGCACGAGGAGCGCGTCCTGTTCCCGCTGATCGAGCAGGTGCTGCCGGACGACGAACTCGTCCGCGTGGCCCAGCGGGTCGACGAGGTGGAGAAAGGCTGACCATCCGGGACCTCTGACCGCCGCCCGAACGTAAGGTGGGCATCGTGACGTCGGAGGCCAGCGAGCTGTCGTTGCCGCGCATGCCCTCGCGACGCGTGCGCGCGCGCTCGGAACGGGCGCTGGTACTCGGCGCGCAGGCGGGGTCGAGGGAGGACATGGAGGAGCTGTTCCGCCGCCACTGGACGCCCGCCTACCGGGCCGCGTACTTCGTGGTCTACGACCGCTCCGCCGCCGAGGACATCGCCCAGGAGGCGTTCCTGTCGGCGTTGCGCGCGCTCGACCGCTTCGACCGCCGCCGGCCGTTCGGGCCGTGGCTGCACCGGATCGTGATCAACCGGGCCATCGACTGGTCGCGCGCCCGGGCGCTGCGGCGCGAGGTCGAGGCGAGCGCGGAAAGCCCCGCCGCGGATCGTGCCGAGGGGGACCTCGGCATGCGCGACGAGCTCGACACCGCGCTCGCCTCGCTCTCCCCCGAGCGGCGGGCGGTGGTGGTGCTGCGCTACGTGCTCGGTTACACGCCGGGAGAGATCGCCGATCTGCTGGAGCTGCCGCGCGGCACCGTGAACTCGCGGCTGCGGCGCGCGCTCGACGACCTCTCGGGGGAGGTGTCGCGGTGAAGCCGCTAGAGCGCCGCCTTCGCAGCCTGCAGGCCCCCGACGAGGCCGCGGTCGCCTCCCGCGCCTGGGAGTTGGCGAGCGTGGAATTCGAGCGCCGTGAGCCGAGGGCGCGCTCCCATCGGGGGCGGACGCTCGCGATCGCGCTTGCCGCGCTCTGCGTCGCCGCGATCGTGATCTCGCCGGCAGGTGCCGGCGTGGTGCGCTGGGTTGGCGACCGCTTCGATCGGCCCGGCCTGAAGCACGCCAAGCCGTTCCTCGGATCGCTGCCGGCGCAGGGCCGGCTGCTCGTGACCTCCTCGGACGGCCTCTGGGTCGTGCAGCACGACGGCTCGAAGCGGCAGCTTGGCCGCTACGCCGATGCCGCCTGGTCGCCGCACGGGCTGTTCATCGTGGCGACGCGCGGGCACGAGCTGGTGGCGATGGAGCCGGGCGGCCGTGTGCACTGGACCGTGACCGCGTCGCCTCGGCCACGTGCGCCCGTCTGGTCGCCGGACGGCTTCCGGATCGCGTACTTCAGCGGACCTGATCTCCGGCTCGTGATCGGCAACGGCACCGGCGATCACCTCTTCGCCGCACGGGTCGCTCCCGTGGCGCCGGCCTGGCGGCCCGGCATCGACCACGTCCTCGCCTTCGTGGCGCGCGGCGGGGTGACGGCCGCGAATGTCGACCTCGGCACGACGCTCTTCCGGGCCGGCGGTGTGAGGCCGCTGCAACTGGCCTGGTCGCCCGACGGCAGGCTGCTGCTGGTCGTCGAGCGCGAACGGCTGCGCCTCGTCGACTCTCGCGGCCGCACACGCAAGGCGCTGGACCTGCCGGCCGGCTTCGTGGCGCGCCGCGCGGCGTTCTCGCCGGACGGCGAGACCATCGCTCTTCTCCGCGAGCGGTCGGGCCTGAGCGACGTGCGCCTCCTGTCGGTGCGCGGCCACAGCTGGCACGAGCGAGCGGGCGCCCCGGTGAGCGGAGCCTTCTCGAGCCTCGAATGGTCCCCCGATGGGCGCTGGCTGCTGCTCGCCTGGCCGGCGGCGGACCAGTGGCTGTTCGTGAGCCCGGCCCGGGTGCTCCCGGTGTCCGGCATAGCGCGGGCCTTCGCCGGCGGAGCCGGGCCGGCCGCCTTCCCGAGCCTCGGCGGCTGGTGCTGCTACTGAATGCTCGGCATCGGGCGCTCCCCGTGCTGCCCGGGGTGCCCGCGGTGCTCGCCATCGAAGGCGATCCGCTCCAGGCGCGCGATCTCGCGCTCGCCCTCGACCCGCGCCGGATCCTCCGGCGGGAGGTCCTTGATCAGGTTGCGGATCCGGTTGCGGATCTGCAGGGCGAAGTGGGGGGTGGAGGCGCCCATGAGCTCGCGAACGTCCTCCACGGTGGGCCGGCGGTCCGGCTTCTCGTACTCGCTCACGGACGGGAACGCTAGTGGATCAGGGGTTCTGGGCCTCGACCGGCACGAGCTGGGCGATCGTGTCGATGCGGCCCTGGGCGGCCACCGACACGGTGCTGTCGTCCCCCAGGATCCACACGTGGTTGAACACACCGCTGTTGGGGTTGCCCTGGAAGCCCGGCTGCACGTCCTGGAAGAAGGCGTCGAGCGACGGCGGCAGCGGCTGGGCCACGTCGGTGAGGAGCAGCGGGGCGTAGACGCCGCCACCCGCCAGCGCGGCGGCGCCTGCGGCATCGGCTGGGCGCGCGGTGCTGGCCACGGTGAAGTTCTGGCCCGGCGTGTCGATCGCCCAGCCGAACCCGTGGCTGCCGAACTTCGTGAACGCGATCGCGCTCTGCACGGGCGTGGCCCCCTGGATGCGCTGCACCTTGCCGAGCTTGCGCAGCTCGCTGATCACCGCCGGGCCGACGGCGCTCGACGGCCCGAGCACCCAGATGTTGGGCTTGTCGTGGGTGGCCAGCGCCTGGCGCGTGGCCTCCGGGACCACGCCCTGGCGAACGAACAGCACCGAGTCGCCCGAGCGGGCCGCCCAGGCGGCCGCGGGCATCGCGTAGCCCGCCTGCTCCCCCGAGGTGACGATCACATCGTTCGACGGCTTGCCGCGCGCGGCCGAGAAGAACTTGTCCACGCCGGCGGCCACCACGTAGGGATCGCTCCCCGGGATGATCGCCTTGCGGTAGCTGCCGGGCCGCCCGGCGTTGTCGCCGATCCGGATGATCTGCGCGTTGCCCGCCAGCGGCGACCCTGGGGGCCTGAGCCGCGCCAGCGTGTCGTTCGAGACCGTCGGCAGGTTGCCGCCGCTGCTCAGGATCGTGGGGATGCCGAGTGGCTGTGCCATCAGCAGGCCGGCGGCGATCACGCCCTGCCAGTTGGCGGAGTCGACCACGGCCACGGCGTGCGGCCGGTTGGAGGGTCCCGTGGAGGGGAAGACCGCGCTGACCGCGCCCGCCACGTCGGCCGCGGCGTCCCCGCCGGGCACGCGCGTGGTGTTCTTGGTGGCGGACACCGGGAAGCCGAGCTCGGTGGCCGCCGACTTGTCGGTGGACTTGGCGCTGATCTGCGGCGCGTTGCCCTTGTGGGTCTTGCTTTTCTCGTTCAGGCCGGCGCAGCCGGCAACGGCCAGCAGGCAGGCAAGAAGGGCTGCGACGAGCGGTCGGCGCATCGGGCAGAGCACGATAACGACCCGCATGTGCGGCACGCTCCAGCGCTACGATGTCGTTGGTTGACTGATCAGTCAACTGCAGGATGGCGCGTGCAGGCGCGTCAACGACCCGGAATCGGAGGCATTTCGTGGATTTCCGCCTGACTGACGAACAGCTCGAATGGTAGGCGTACTGCCACAAGTTCGCGGAGGAGGTCATCCGACCGGTGGCCGCCAAGTACGACCGCGAGCAGAGCGTGCCGTGGGACGTGATCAAGGAGGCCCGCAAGTGGAAGCTCCACGGCATGGACTACTTGGAGAAGATGGCCAACGACCCGGGTGGCCTCAACGGCGTGATCTATGCCGAGGAGCTGCACTGGGGCTGTGCCGGAATCGCGCTCGCGATCTCCGCCTCCTCGCTCGCCGCCGCCGGCATCGCCTCCTCCGGCACGCCCGAGCAGATCGGGAAGTGGCTGCCCGAGTGCTACGGCCTCGGCGATGAGATCAAGCTGGGCGCCTACGCGGTGACCGAGGCCGGCGCCGGCTCCGACGTCAAGTCGCTGCGGACCACCGCCAAGCTCGAGGGCGACGAGTGGGTGCTCAACGGCACCAAGGTCTTCATCTCGAACGGCGGCATCGCCGACGTGACCGTGGTCGTGGCCACCGTCGATCCGGAGCTCGGCCATCGCGGCCAGGCCTCCTTCGTCGTGCCGAAGGGCACGCCCGGCCTCTCGCAGGGCAAGAAGGAGGACAAGATCGGCATCCGCGCCTCGCAGACCGCCGAGGTCGTTCTCGACAACTGCCGGATTCCGGTCGACTACCTGCTGGGCGGGATGGACAAGCTGAACGCCAAGCTCGAGCGCGCCCGCTCGGGCCAGTCCACCGGCCGCGCCTCGGGCGCACTCGCCACCTTCGAGATCACCCGTCCGCTGGTGGGCGCCTCCGCGCTCGGCATCGGCCGCGCCGCCTACGACTGGACGCTCGAGTACCTCGAGGACAAGGAGGAGTTCGGCGAGCCGCTCATGGAGCAGCAGCGCATCCAGCAGACGCTGGCCGACGTCGCGACCGAGCTCGACGCGGCGCGGCTGCTCGTCTGGCGCGCCGCCTGGATGGGCCGCAACGGCGTGCCGATGACCGCGGGCGAGGGCTCGATGTCCAAGCTCAAGGGCGGCGACGTGACGATGTGGGTCACACAGGCCGTGATGGACCTCGTCGGCCCCTACGCGCAGAGCGCGGATTGCCCGCTCGAGAAGTGGTTCCGCGACGCCAAGATCTACCAGATCTTCGAGGGCACGGCCCAGGTGCAGCGGCTGGTCGTCTCGCGCATGCAGCGCGAGGCTCACCGCACCAAGCGCGAGGAGGCGGCGGCCGCCAAGCAGCCGGCGGAAGTGGCCGCCGCGTGAGCGACACCGCTCCCGGCCCGGCCGTCTCGAAGCGCAACGGCATCACGATCGAGGTCGATCGCGACCTCTGCTTCGGCTTCGGCGACTGCGTGGACTCGGCGCCCGGCGTCTTCGAGCTCGACGACGAGAACAAGTCGGTGGTCGTCGACCCCGACGCCCAGGACCGCGACGCGATCATCCTGGCCTCGCAGGACTGCCCGGTCGACGCGATCTTCATAGTCGACCAGGAGTCGGGCGAGCAGCTTTATCCTTAGCCGCCATGGCTGAGTACACCCTCCGCAATCTCAAGGAGGACGTGGACGACGCGGCGGAGCGGTTCGGCGTCGAAGGCCTCGAAGCCCGCTTCGCGCGCGGCGCGCTCGAGCTGCAGGAGTCCGGGCTCACCTACTTCCGCGTCGCGCCCGGCGTGCGCCCTCCATGGGGCCACAGCCACTCCGAGCAGGAGGAGATCTACCTGCTGATCAGCGGCAGCGGGCGGGTGAAGCTCGACGACGAGGTGATCGACCTGAAGGCATGGGACGCGCTCCGCATCCCACCCGGCGTGATGCGCGCGTTCGAGGGCGGCGACAGCGGCGCCGAGATCATCGCGTTCGGCGCCCCCAACACCGAGAACAAGGACATCGACATGGTGCAGGGCTGGTGGGCGGATTGACATGCGCTGCCTTCCGGCAGCCGCCGTCGTCTGCGCGCTGCTGATCGCCGCCTGCGGCCAGAGCGGGAAGAAGCAGACGACCACCACCGCTCAGCCCGCACCGAAGCCGCCGCCCGCGTCGGTGGCCGTCCGCAAGGGCGACGAGAAGGTGATCCGCGGCTGGAACAAGGCCGAGAACGCGGGCGACTACAGGAAGGCGGCCACCTACTTCGCGAAGAACGCGATCGTGATCCAGAGCTACATCCTGCAGCTCCTGAACCGGCACCTGGCCGAGGAATGGAACTCAGGCCTGCCCTGCCGGGCGGACATCAGCTTCATCCGGGGGGAGGAGGCCACCACGCTGGTCGGGTTCGAGCTGCGCGAGGGCCGGAAGGGCGCGTGCAAGGAGGGCGGGACCGCGCAGGTGCGCTTCACGATCCGCGGTGGCCTGATCAGGCAGTGGAGGCAGCTCCCGGAGTCGGAGGCGGTCCCCTCTCCGGCGATCTAGCCTCGATCCGCCGCCGCAGCTCTTCGCCCCGTCCCGCCGAGACCGCCCGGGCGGCGCGCCGCTCGTCGAGCTCGACTCCGCGGGCCGCCGCGAACTCGAGCAGTTCCTGCTTCTCCTCGCCCTCGGCGGCCGCGCGCATGAACAGCCAGCCGAACAGGCAGATCGTGAGGATGCTCTGCTCGATCATCATCACCGCGCCGGCGACGCTCTGGTCGGTGAGCGCGCCGAGCCCGTGCTTGGCCTCGCCCGGCCCGTAGAAGCCGTAGAAGACGGTCCCCGACCAGATGAACACGTTGCCGAGCAGTGTGCCCAGCAGCCGGACCGCGACGATGTAGCCGAGCTTGGCGAAGTTGCCGAACCAGGCGGGCCTCGGCAGCGGGCCGAACAGCGGCATCCACATCAGCGAGCCGAAGAACAGGAACGAGACGTGCTGGACGGCGTGAACGAGCTCGTTGTCGTAGGCCGCCTGGTACATGAACGGGATGTGCCAGGTGTAGAAGTTGAGCGCCCAGAGCGACAGCGCCGGGATCGGGTTCGCCAGCGGCCGCAGGCGGTCGACCCAGTGGATGTGCAGGATCGGCTGGAGGACGGGGCCGGTGAGCCCGATCACGAGCAGCAACGCGGCGATGTCCCCGATCAGCAGGTGCTGCGTCATGTGCATCGCGAAGACGTCATCGGCGATCGCGTCGAAGGGCGGGCTCAGCGCCGCGAGCAGCACCACGAGGCCGGCGGTGAAGCAGCCGAAGCGCACGCCGGGCACGGGGCGGCCCTGCTCGGCCAGCACCTGCATGCGGGTCCAGTAGCCGGCGAACGCCAGACACGCGAGGCTGATGCCCGCGAGCTGGAGCAGCACACTGAGGGACCCTCCGTAGTGCGCGAGGGGCATGTGCTGAAGGCTAGGACTTGGCGGCGGCTTGCGGCGCGGTCTCGCGCGCCCAGCGGATGATGGCTCGGGAGCCGTTCACGGTCGACCCGTCGGGCAGCCGCAGCACGGGCAGCTTCTCCTGCCCGCTCATCTCCTTCAGCTCCGGCCGCTTCCCGCTCGTGAACAGCCCGAATGGGCGGTTGCGGTCGAACACCTCGGTCTCGTACTGGTGGGCGTGCTTGCGCAGTGCCTGATGCGCCAAGCGGCACGGGTGCACCGGGGGCCCACCCTCGTTGAGGTGGCAGACGTAGAGCGTCAGCCCATCCACCCCGCTGAGGCTACTCTAAGGGCCTCCCCCCGTTCGATCGCTTCAAGGAGGCGTTGAAAATGCCAGGACTCGGCGGACGGATGTCCACAGTCGTCAAGGCGAAGATCTCCAAGCTTCTCGACCGCGCCGAGGACCCGGGCGAGACCCTCGATTACGGCTACAACAAGCAGCTCGAGCTGCTTCAGAACGTAAAGAAGGGGATCGCGGACGTGGTCACGTCCAAGAAGCGCATCCAGATGCAGCAGGGCCAGCTCGAGCAGCAGGTGGTGAAGCTCGACACCCAGGCCCGCCAGGCGCTCGCCCAGAACCGAGAGGACCTCGCCCGCGCGGCGCTCGAGCGCAAGGCCGTGGTGCAGGGCGAGCTCCAGTCGCTCGACAGCCAGGTCGCCGAGCTCGAGAAGCAGCAGGAGTCGCTCACCGACAACGAGCAGAAGATGCGCGCCAAGATCGAGGCCTTCCGCACCAAGAAGGAGGTCATCAAGGCTCAGTACTCGGCCGCCGAGGCGCAGGTGAAGATCTCCGAAGCCGCGAGCGGTGTCGGGGAGCAGATGGCCGATCTCGGCCTGGCGATGCAGCGGGCGGAGGACAAGACCGAGCAGATGCGCGCCCGCGCGAGCGCCGTCGAGGAGCTCGAGAAGGCCGGCACCTTCGACGACATCACGCAGCTCGGCCCGCCGCAGGACGACATCGACCGCCAGCTCGCGGAGCTGAGCACGGGCTCGCAGGTGGACGACGAGCTGGCCAAGATGAAGGCCGAGCTCGGCCAGGGCGGCGGTGGCGGCGACGCGCCGGCGCTCGAGGAGGGCAGCAAGGAGCAGCAGGCATGATCGTCCGCATCTCTGGGGAGGGGCAGTACGAGGTTCCGGACGACCAGGCGGAGCGCCTGAACGAACTCGACAACGAGGCGGTGGCCGCCGCCCAGTCGGGCGACGAGGCGAAGTTCAACGAGCTGTGGGGGCAGATCCTGGCCCTCGTGACGAAGGAGTGCCGCCCGCTCGCCGACGACGAGCTCGTGGAATCCGACGTGATCCTGCCGCCGCGCGACGTGACCCTCGCGGAGGCAACCTCCGAGTTCACCGGAGAGGGCCTGATCCCGGACTGATCTGGACGCTTTCGGAAGGCCGGCCCGAGCGTCCTTGACACCCGGGTTACGTTGGAGTCATAAGCGCAAGGAGGACGCTGTGCATGACTTCGAGGCACCTGGAAGCCGACTGATCGCATGCCGCTACCCGACGGTGGACGTAGCCAAGTCCTCCTGGGAGAGGCTCTCTCACTATTTCGCCGCCCGTAAGGCGGGCGCCATCACCACGATGCGCTGCGTCGGCTCGAGCGATGCGGGCGATACCCACATCGTCGTGGCCGCCGGCTTCAGCGACAGGGACGCCGAGGTTCTGCGGCGCGCCCCCTGGGGCGAGGGCGCCGAACGCTGTGAGGAGGACATCCCCGAGCTGATCGCCAAGCGCCTGTACGCGCGCGCGGCGCGCAACGCCGCGGCGCTGGCCTCTGCCGGCCACCGCGGCACCTTCACCACCCGCCGCCCGGAGGGCGTGCGGCTCCGCTTCGACGCGTCGGGCGATTACGGGCCCGAGCAGCGTCCGCAGGGCTAGCCGGAAGTCTGAACGTCGCTCGCCGCCGGACCGGTCGTGCCTGTCGGTGCCGGCGGCGAGCCGCTGGTCGGTGCCGGCGGGCGCAGGTTCGACTTGGGCGTCGAGTGAGTGGTGGTCTTCTTCTCCTGCGGCTTCGCCTTGGTCTTCTCGGGCGTTGCCGCGGGTTGCGAGGGCGCCTGGGCCATCGCCATCGGCACCTGCTGGCGGATCGTGCGGGTCCTCACCACGCGCTTGACCTCCAGCGGCCGCACGACGCGGACCACACGGGTCACGTTCGTCACCTTCGCGGAGCCCGAATGGCCCACCGGGATGTGCGCGTGCAGGCCGGCACCGATCAGCACCAGCGGCACGGCCATCGCGAAGCTCGCCACCGCCGCGCGGCGCCCCATCATCCGCCGCGGGCTCGGGTGCTCGAGGATGCCGCGCGCGGCCGCCACCTTCCGGGTGAGCCGCGCGCCCGGCTCGGTCGTCCACAGCGCCAGCTCGAGCGGAGTGAGCGCAACCAGCACGAGCTCGAACGTCAGCGTCCAGATCACGCCGCGACCCAGCCACGACGTGACAGTGTCGGTTGGGAAGAACTGGGGCCACCACAGGAGCACAACGCCCGCCGAGAGGCCGCCCGCGAGAAGCTTTGAGCCGAGCTGCCGCATACCCTTGCCATCGGCAGCTCCTAACAAACCATTAGTACGCCGCTAGAGGGGTATCTCCCAGAGCGGGAACCAGCGCTCGAGCTCGGGCTCGATGGGCAGCTCGCCGCCGATCTGGGCCTTGAGCTGGAGCTCCCGCTCGTTGTTGCGCTGCTTGTCGCCGGTGGGCACGAACGGGTAGTAGGAGCCGCGCTTGAAGTTGTAGATGAAGTAGATCGGCTTGCCGCCGTCCTCGAAGCTGAAGACCGCGGCGAGCAGGCGGTCGCCGTAGCCGCCGCCCTCGAGGTTGCTCGACACGACGTTGACCGCCACCACGAGGTCCTCGAACTGGTCGTCGTCGAGGATCACCCAGCGGTAGCCGTACTCGTCGTCCTTGGTGGACACCTTGGTGCCGGTGTCCTCGGCCGAGCTGCGGAGCAGCTCGTCGGTGTCCTTCACGATCTGCTCGAAGTCCGCCGTGGCGAGCGGCTGGAACACGATGCCCGCCAGCGTGCGGTGCTTCAGGTTGAGCGAGGTCTCGAGCGTGACCTGAGCGGTGCTCATCGCGAACAGGCGGTCGCGCGCTGGCTGCTTCACCTTGGTCCGGCCGAGGATCGAGTCGAGCAGGCCCAAATTACGCCGCGGCGGCGGTGCCCTGGAGCTGCTGCTCGTACTGCTGAAGGCGCTCGATGCGCTTCTCCATCGGCGGGTGGGTCATGAACAGCGTGCCCACGCTCTGCTTGACGCTCGTCGGGATGATGAAGAAGGCGTTCATCCGGCCCACCGCGCGAAGGTCCTGGTCGGGCACCCGCTGCATTGCGCTGTTCAGCTTCATGAGCGCCGACGAGAGCGCGCTCGGGCGACCGGTGATGATCGCCGCGCCGCGGTCGGCGCCGTACTCGCGGTAGCGCGAGAGGGCGAGCATCAGGAAGAACGAGATCACGTAGACGAGGAACGAGACCAGCAGCACGACCATGAACGGCACGTTGCCGTCGTCGTCGTTGCCACCGCGGCCGAAGCCGCCGCCGAAGAAGAAGCCGAACTGGGTGATCATCGCGGCGAGCGACGCGAAGAAGCTGGCGAGCGTCATCACCATCACGTCGCGGTTCTTCACGTGGGTGAGCTCGTGGGCCATGACGCCCTCGAGCTCGTGCGGCTCGAGGATGTTCATGATGCCGGTGGTGCAGCAGACAACCGCCGACTTGGGGCTCCGCCCCATGGCGAACGCGTTCGGCACCTTGTTATCGGCGATCGCGACCTTGGGCTTCGGCAGGTCGGCCTGGATGCAGAGCCGCTCGATCATCGCGTGTAGGCCCGGAGCCTCCTCCGGGCTGACCTCCTTCGCGCCCATCGCGGCGAGGCCGATCTTGTCCGAGAGGAAGAGCTGCGCCGCCAGCAGCGCGCCGATGACGACGACCATGATGCCCACGCCCGCGCCGGCGGCGAAGAGCACGCCGACGAAGACGACGTAGAGAACACCAAGGAGGAAGAGGGTGAGGACCATCCGGAACTGGAGTCCCGGATCGCGTCCGAACTGATCACGTGGTCGAGCCATGGTTCAAGTCTAGTTAGGGCTCTCCGAAGCCCGCGGAAGGCTTAGACGCCCTTAAATGTTTGACAGACGAGCGGGCACTCTTTAGCGTCAGGGACGTGGAGCTGAGGACTCTCGATCCGCACAGGGCGGACGTGCTCGCGTCGCTGTGCGAGATCATCGTGCCCGGCTCGGAGCGGGTCGCTCCGGTCGTCTACATCGACGCCGTGCTCGGCTTCATGCCGCCGCCCCAGCAGGAGGCCGTGAAGGCCTCGATCGACGCTCTCGAGCAGCCGCTGGCGGGCGGCGAGGAGGCGCTCAGGCCGGTGGCGCTCACGCCCGAGTTCCAGCTCGTGCGGGCGCTCTGCGTGGAGGCTTACTACAGCGATTTCGTCGCGCCCGGCGCGCCCGGGCCGGGGGCGTACGAGGAGATCGACTTCGCCTCGCCGTTGGCCATGCGCATCAAGAAGGACTGGTCCTACCTCGGGGTGGCCGGATGAGCGAGCGCTTCGACGTGATCGTGGTCGGATCGGGCGCCGGCGGCGGCGTGGTGGCGGGCGAGCTTGCCGAGCGCGGGCGCAAGGTGCTGCTGCTCGAGGCGGGCCCGCACCGCACGGCCGCCGACTTCACCCGCTGGGAGGCGCACGCCAGCCACGACATGTGGTTCCCGCCGCGCATGGCGCCGATCAACGGCGGCGCGGAGGGCATCGTGGCGATGTTCGGCGGGCGCTGCGTGGGCGGCACCACCACCATCAACACGAAGGTGGCGCTGCGGGCGAATGAGATGGACCACCGCAAGTGGCAGGAGGCGTCCGGGTGCAGCATCGGCCTGGACGACCTGGCGCCCTTCTACGAGCGGGTGGAGACGGCGCTCGGGGTGCGCGAGCGCAGCGACTGGACGCACACGGTCCACATGCTCCGGAAGGGCTTCCAGGCGGTGGGCGCCGACCTCGAGCCGGTGCACTCCTACACCGACGAGAACTGCATGAGGTGCGGGTCCTGCCTCCAGGGTTGCCCCACCAACGCCGGCAAGTCGACCCAGAACACCTACATCCATCGCGCGTGGGCGCGCGGGAAGCTCGAGCTGCGGGCCGAGTCGCCGGTCGAGCGGGTGCTGATCGAGGACCGCGGCGACGGGCTCGAGGCGACCGGCGTGGAGTACCGCGACGCGAGCGGCGAGCTGCAGCGCGCCGACGCCGGCGCGGTCGTGGTGGCCGCCGGCACGCTCAACACGCCACAGGTGCTTCTGAAGTCAGGCATCCGCGAGCTGTCTGGGGGCTCGGCGAGCAGCCGGCTTGTGGGCCGGAACCTCGGCTTCCACCCGTGCCGGCTGGTCTACGGCCTCTTCGACGAGCGCCAGGACGCGCACATGGTCTACCCGATCAGCTCGCACTGCATGAAGTTCCAGAAGGACGAGGACGGCGGCTTCATCGTGGAGGCCGCGACGGTGCAGGACCCGATCGGCTTCGGCATCAGCCTGACCGACGAGAGCGGGCCGCTGTGGGGCCGGCCGCTCGTGGACGCCGTGCGCCAGTACCGCTACTGGACCGGAGTGCTGATGATGGTCAACGACGAGAACAACGGCACGGTCGAGGTGACCGAGGACGGCGGCGAGGCCTTCGCGGCGGACTTCCAGCCGTCGGAGTTCGAGCGGCTCGAGAGCGCGCTCGAGTTCTCGAAGGACGTGCTGAACGCCGCGGGCGCGAAGCAGATCGCCTGGACCGGGATCGTCTCGACGCACGTGCAGGGAAGCTGCCGGATGGGCAGCGATCCGCAGCGCTCGGTGGTGAACGAGAACGCCGAGTCGCACGACGTGAGGCGCCTGTTCGTGGGCGACGGCGCGGTGGTGCCGAGGACCCTCTCGGTGAACCCCTCGATGACGATCATGGCGCTCGCCACGCGCCTCGCCGACCACATCGACGCCGACCCGAACGGCTATCTGGAGTCGCGGGCGGCGGGTGTGGCCGCGGGCGTCTGACGGACCCGCTGCAGGACTTCTTGCACCAGAAGGAGATCGGTGTCGCCCGCCTTGCGGCCGCTGACTCCTTTGGTAGAGTGGCCGCGTCCCAGAGGCTGATTT
Organism: Thermoleophilaceae bacterium; assembly: GCA_035572055.1. Lineage (GTDB taxonomy): Bacteria > Actinomycetota > Thermoleophilia > Solirubrobacterales > Thermoleophilaceae > JAICJR01. The sequence goes on from DATNBJ010000159.1 coordinate 15,184, forward strand.
GCCTGCATTAAGCGCAAATCGGGGACCCACAGACAGTTTTCGGGGCGTCAGGGTCGCGGGACGAGCTATGGAATGAGACGGGTCTTCTGGCTTTCCATAACCACGGCCCTTGCGGCCTTTGTGCTCCTCCCCATGACGGGGCTGTCGGCCGATCTCAATTCCCGCATTCAGCACCAGCAGAACAAGGTGAATGCGAAGAAGGCCCACGAGGGGGTGCTCACCAGCACCATCTCCTCGTTCAACAACCGCATCGAGGGCCTGCAGGGCAGCATCCGCGGGCTCCAGGACCGTGAGACCCGGATCCAGACGACGCTCACGCAGAAGCGCAACGAGCTGGCCCAGATCCAGGACAAGCTGCAGATTGCCCGCGACCGGCTGGTGCGGCTGAAGCAACAGCTCGCGGCGGCGAAGACGCAGCTCGCGGCGCGGCTCGTGGACGATTGGAAGTCGGACGAGCCCGACATGGTCACGGTGATCCTCGAGGCCCACGGCTTCGACGACCTGCTCACGCGCGCGGACTTCATGAACCGGATCGCCAAGCAGGACCAGCAGATCCTCGGGACCGTGAGGGTGCTGAAGGCCCAGGCCACGAGCCAGGCGAAGCAGCTCGCCGCGCTTCAGTCGCAGGCCCAGGCCGCGGCCAACGCGATCCTCGCCCAGCGCAACGCCGTGGCGGCATCGAAGGCCAAGCTCGTGAACACGCGCGTGCAGCTCCAGGGCGCCCGCAACCAGCGCAAGGTCGTGCTGGCGAAGGTGCGCTCGAGCCGCCAGAAGGCCCAGGAGGACCTGAACAGCCTGCAGGCCGAGCAGGGGCAGATCCAGAACCAGCTTCAGAACTCCCCGGGGCCGATCAAGCAGGGCTCCGGCAGGTTCATCTGGCCGGTGAACGGCCCGATCACGTCGCCGTTCTGCGAGCGCCGCGCGTGGGAGGCGTGCCACCCGGGCGTCGACATCGGCGTGCCGAGCGGCACACCGATCCGCGCCGCCGACGGTGGGCGCGTCTCGATCGCCGGGCCGGAGGGCGGCTACGGCAACTACACGTGCATCCAGCACACCGCCTCGCTGGCCACCTGCTACGGCCACCAGTCGCGCATCGGCGTGAGCGTCGGACAGCAGGTGTCCCAGGGCCAGGTGATCGGCTACTCCGGCTGCACCGGCCTCTGCTTCGGGCCTCACCTGCACTTCGAGGTGCGGGTGAACGGGTCCGTCGTGAACCCGCTCAACTACCTCTAGCCATGGGCGAAGAGCTCGTCGGACCGGAGATCTTCGGCGACGACTACCTCGGCTTCTACGAGGAGATGCTCGAGGAGCGCAGCGACTCCGAGGTGGAGCTGATCCTGCGCCTGCTCGACTTGGCGGATGGTGCCGAGGTGCTGGACGCCCCGTGCGGGCACGGGCGGATCGCGAACCGGCTGGCGGCGCGCGGGTTCCGCGTGACCGGGCTCGACAAGAGCGCGAGGTTCATCGAGCTCGCTCGCTCGCGCGCGGCCGAGCAGGGCCTGTCGGTGGAGTACGTCGAGGGCGACCTGCGCGAGCTGCCCTTCGACGGCCGCTTCGACGCGCTTGTCAACTGGTTCTCGTCGTTCGGCTACTTCGACGACGACACCAACCGGCAGGTGCTCGCCGGCTTCCGGCGGGCGCTGCGGCCGGGCGGCGTGCTGCTGCTCGAGCAGGCGAGCCGCGAGCTCCTGCTCTCGACCCTGCCGCGCCACGGTGGACCCGCGCTGATCATGACCGAGCGCGGCGACGACCTGATGATCGACCGGGTCACGTTCGACCTGGGCACGGGGCGTTCGCACACTGACCGGATCACCGTGCGCGGCGGCCGGGTCAGCCGTACCCAATTCTCGCTCTCCCAGCCCACCGCATCGCAGCTCACGGATTGGCTCCACGAGGCCGGTTTCGGCACCGTGGAGGCCCTCGACGAGACCGGCGAGCCGGTCCGGCCGCAGAGCCGGCGATTGGTTGTGCGTGCCCTTGTGGCCTGATTCGGTGCAAACTGCGGTTGTGAGGAGTAGAACGCGCCCGTTTGGGGAAGGACGCCAGTAGAGCTCCTACCCCTTCTGGTGCATCGGAGCTGAGTAAACACCGCGTACCCCAAGCGCAGTGAGAACAACCAGGGCTTACATCGCCAGTTTCGGTACGACCGGAACGCTGATCGCCGCGGCGCTGTTGACGATGTCGCTGATGAGCGCCATCGTCGCGTTCCACGGCTTCCCTGGCCAGGATCTGCAGGATCCGATTGGCTCCGTGCCGGTGCTCGACAGGCAGGCGCCGCTCGCAGTGGAGAAGCACTCCGCGAAGGCGGGCGCGGTGCACGTCCTCCGGACGAGGGCGACCGCCGTGGAGCGCGCGCGCCGCGACCATGGGCGCTCGCGGTCCGCGAAGGCTCCGCTGGCGCACACCAACCCGGTGAGCCACCGCCAGTCCGCGTCGCAGCCGCAGGCGAAGCAGCCGATCAGCAGCGGCTCGGCGCAGCCCGCTCCGGTCAGGGTGCCGGACACGGCGCCGGTGACGAACGCGGTCCCCAAGGTGCCGTCCGCTCCGAGCGTGCCGTCGCCGCAGACCCTGCTCAAGAGCTCGCCGGTCACGCTCCCGGGCGGGGTCTCGCTGCCCGTGAACCTGCCGCTCAACACCGCGGCGGTCTCGGGCGCCGTCGACAGCCTGCTCGGCCAGTAGCTCTCAGGCCTTCTCGATGAACTTCAGCGACTCCGCCTGGAGCTCGCGGTCGTGCTGCAGGGAGCGGTGGTGGCCGCCGGGGAGGATCAGCACCCGCTTGGGCCGCCCGGCGGCGGCGTAGAGCTCCTCCGACACCGTGTAGGGGACCTGCTCGTCGCCCTGGGCGTGCAGCAGCAGAAGCGCCGTGCGCGGGCCGAGCGAGGCGGCGGCGGCCGTCAGGTCGACCGTTGGGAGCCACTCGAGCAGCGCGTCCCGATCGGCACGGAAGTTGTCGAAGCGGTTCCGCCTTACGCCCTCGAGGAGCAGGTCGGGCGGAGCCGGGCAGATCGCGACGACGGCAGACACGCCGCCGTCGGCGCTCGCTCCGAGGATCGCCTGGAAGCCACCCATGCTGGAGCCCCGGATCGCCACCCGGGAGACGTGCTCCCGCAGCAGGCCGAGCATGGCAACCACGTCCTGGATGGCTCGGGGGCCGAACTCGCCGTCCGAGCGGCCGTGCCCGCGGGCGTCGTAGGCGAGGGCGGCCAGGCCGTTCGCCACAGCCAGCCGCCCGAAGTCGAAATGGCTCTCCTTTGCCGAGCCGGCGCCGTGCAGGATCAGGACGCCCGTCTCCGCGGGCTGCTCAGGGAGGAACAGGGCGTAGGCCAGTCCGTCGTGCTCGCCGATCTGGGGCACGGTCATAATCAGCCCCGATTATGTCCGGGCGCCTAACCCAGGATGCGACCGCGCTGTCGCACGTCTTGCCGATCGGCTCCCGCCTGAACGAGGCGGGGCGGCTCGAGGTGGGCGGCTGCGACGTGGTGGAGCTCGCCCGCGAGTTCGGCACGCCGGCCTACGTCTACGCCGAGGACGACATCCGCATGCGGGCGCGCGCGTACATGGACGCGTTCAGGTCGCGCACCGAGCGCTTCGAGGTCGTCTACGCGAGCAAGGCGTTCCCCTGCACCGCCGCGTTCCGGATCCTGGTGGAGGAGGGGCTGTCGGCGGACGTCGCATCCGGCGGCGAGATGCACATCGCCCTGGAGGGCGGCTTCCAGCCCGAGCGGCTCTACATGCACGGCAACAACAAGACGGAGGCGGAGCTGCGCTACGCCGTGGAGCGCGGGATCGGGCACATCGTGGTCGACTCGTTCGACGAGATCGAGCGGCTCGAGCGGATCGCGCCGGGGCAGAAGGTGATGCTGCGCGTGACGCCCGGGATCAAGCCCGACACCCACGCGAAGATCCAGACCGGGCAGGAGGACTCCAAGTTCGGCTTCGGGCAGGGCGACTTGCCGCGGGCGATCGACAGCCTGCGAACGCTCGAGCTGCGCGGCCTCCACGCGCACATCGGCTCGCAGGTGTTCGACCTCGAGCCGTTCGAGCGGCTCGCCGAGCTGCTCGCCGGGATGGGCGACTACCCGTTGCTGAACCTCGGCGGCGGGCTCGGGATCGCCTACACGAACGACCAGGAGCCGCCCTCGATCGACAGCTATGTGGAGACGCTGCTCGGCAGCGCGCCCGACGGGGTCACGGTGCTCTGCGAGCCGGGCCGCTCGATCGTGGGGAACGCCGGGGTGACGATCTACACGGTGGGCACCGTGAAGGAGATCCCGGGCGTGCGGACCTACGTGGCCGTGGACGGCGGCATGTCCGACAACCTGCGCCCGATGCTCTACGGCGCGCGCTACGAGGCCGAGATCGCCGACCGCTTCGGCGGCGACACCGTGTGCACCATCGCGGGCATGCACTGCGAGTCCGGCGACATCCTGGTGCGCGACGCGACGCTGGCCGACCCGCGCGTGGGGGACGTGCTCGTGATCCCCGTGACCGGCGCCTACGGCCACGCGATGGCGAACAACTACAACGCGGTGCCGCGGCCGCCGGTGATCTTCTGCGCCGGCGGAGATGCCCGCGTGGTTGTGCGGCGTGAGACCTACGAGGACCTGACCCGCCGTGACATTTAGGGTCGGCCTCCTCGGCCACGGGACGGTCGGGGCGGCTTTTCACCAGCTCCTCGACGAGCGCGCGGATGCGATCGAGGCGGTGACCGGCATGCGGCCGGAGATCAGCGGCGTGCTGACCCGCAGCCGCGGCGACTTCGACGACATCCTCGATCGCAGCGACCTGGTGGTGGAGCTGATCGGCGGCATCGACCCGGCGCGCGACTACATCCTGCGCGCGATGGCGGCGGGGCGGCACGTGGTGTCGGCGAACAAGCAGGTGCTCTCGCAGCAGGGGGAGGAGCTCTACGACGCGGCGCGCGGCGCCGGGGTGCAGCTGCGCTTCGAGGCGGCCGTGGGCGGCGTGGTGCCGGTGATCCGCGTGATCCACGAGACGCTGGCGGCCGCGCACATCGACCGGGTGCACGGGATCGTGAACGGCACCACCAACTTCATCCTCAGCGAGATGGCCCGCACCGGCGCGTCCTACGACGACGCGCTCGCGCAGGCGCAGGAGCTGGGCTTCGCCGAGGCCGATCCCACCGAGGACGTGACCGGCAAGGACGCCGCCGCGAAGATGGCGATCATCGCGCGGCTGGCGTTCGGGGCCGCGGTGCACCTCGACGACGTGCCCTACGAGGGCATCGACAACCTGACGGCCGACGACATCGCCTACGCCAAGGAGCTGGGCCTGTCGCTCAAGCTGATCGGGGCCGCCGAGCGGATCGACAGCGGTCTGGCCGTGCGCGTGTATCCGGCGTTCCTGTACGCGGGTCATCCGCTGGCCAGCGTGAACGGCTCGTTCAACGCCGTGACGATCGAGTCGCCGGCCATCACGGAGATCACGCTGTCCGGTCCCGGCGCCGGTGGTCCTCAGACCGCGTCCGCCGTTCTCGGTGACGTGATCTCGGCCATGATCCCGCCGCCCACGCTGCCGCCGCCGCCCGTGGAGATCCCGCTGCTGACCGACGTCGAATCCGCCTTCTACCTGTACCTGGAGGTGGCGGACCGGCCCGGCGTGCTCGCCCAGGTGGCCGAGATCCTCGGCCTGCAGGGCGTGTCGATCAAGTCGGTGGTGCAGCGCGGCCTCGGCGACGACGCGCGGCTCGTGATGGTCATGCACCCCGTGCTCGAGTCGCGCTTCCAGGCCGCGGTGGAGATGCTCAGCGGGCTCGACTTCGTGCGGGCGCGGCCGCGCGTGATCAGGGTGATCGAGGAGACGTTCGAGGTGTCGGGCTGAGCCTCTGGCGCTACCGCGACCGCCTGCCGGTGGACCCCCTCGTGACCCTCGGCGAGGGGGACACGCCGCTGATCCAGTCTCCCTGGCTGTCAGAGCGCACGGGCTGCGACGTGTGGCTGAAGTTCGAGGGCTCGAATCCCACCGGCTCGTTCAAGGACCGGGGGATGACCGTGGCGGTGTCGGCGGCGATCGGCGAGGGTGCCGAGGCCGTGATCTGCGCCTCCACCGGCAACACTGCGGCGAGCGCCGCGGCCTACGCGGCGCGCGCGGGGCTTCGCGGCGCCGTGATCGTGCCCGAGGGGAAGATCGCGGCGGGCAAGCTGGCTCAGGCGCTCATGCACGGGGCCAAGGTGATCGCGCTGCGCGGCAACTTCGACGAGGCGCTCGCCCTCGTGCGCGAGCTTGCGCGGCGGCAGCCGATCGCGCTCGTGAACTCCGTGAACGAGTACCGGATCGAGGGCCAGAAGACCGGGGCCTTCGAGGTCTGCGACGAGCTCGGTGAGCCGCCGGACGTGCTCTGCATCCCGGTGGGCAACGCGGGCAACATCACCGCCTGGTGGCGCGGCTTCAGGGAGTACGAGGTCGCGCCGAAGCTGCACGGGTACCAGGCCGCGGGCGCGGCGCCGCTCGTGCACGGCGCGCCCGTGGAGAAGCCCGAGACGGTCGCCTCCGCCATCCGGATCGGCAACCCGGCGCGCTGGGAGGACGCGATGGACGCGGTCACGGCCTCCCGGGGCGAGATCCGGGCGGTGACCGACGCCGAGATCCTGGAGGCGTACGAGCTCCTCGGCTCCCGCGAGGGCGTGTTCTGCGAGCCGGCGTCTGCGGCGTCGGTTGCCGGCCTCCTGAAGCACGGCGCCGAGGGCCGCGTGGTCTGCGTGCTCACGGGGCACGGGCTGAAGGACCCGACCACCGCGATGTCGCGCGCCGGCTCCGTGATCCCCTGCGAGCCGGAGATCGGCGCGGTCGAGCAGGCGGTGTTCGGCAAGTGAATCGCCGGCGCGTGGTGCGCGTGCCGGCTTCGTCGGCCAACCTCGGCCCGGGCTACGACGTGCTGGCCGCCGCTCTGGCCACCCACCTCGAGCTGGAGGTGGAGGAGACCGGCGAGTTCGCCGTGGAGGCGGACATCGGCGGTGTGCCGCTCGACCGCACGAACCTGTGCGTGCGGGCGTTCGAGCGGCTCCATCCGGCGGACGGCGTGACCTTCCGGCTGCGCTCCGACATCCCGGTGGCGGCCGGGCTGGGCTCGAGCGCCGCTGCGATCGTGGCCGGCCTCGTGGCGGCGGATCACATGTACGAGCTGGACGCCGAGCTGTTCACTCCCGCCGTGGAGCTCGAGGGCCACCCGGACAACGTGGCGGCCGCGCTCTACGGCGGCTTCGTGATCTGCGCGGACGGCCGGGCAGAGCGCTTCGACCCGCCGCCCGAGCTCGAGGGCGTGGTCGCGATCCCCCCGCACGAGGTGCCCACCGCCGAGGCACGCGCCGCGCTGCCCGCCGAGATCCCGATCGAGGACGCCGTGCACAACGTCGCGCACGCCTCGCTGCTTGCCCTGGGCCTGGCCCGGGCAGACTTCGACCTCGTGGCGCGTGGCCTGTCAGACCGGATTCACCAGCCGAGACGAGAGGGTCTCTATCCCCGCTCGATGGAGCTGCTACGCATGGCACGCGAGCTGGGCGCGCTCGGCGCCACGATCTCGGGCGCGGGACCTGCGGTGCTGTTCTGGTCGCACTTCGAGCAGACCGGCTCGCTCTACGACGAGCTGCACGCCGAGGCGCCGGACTGCAAGGTCCGCCGCGTGCAGTTCGACCCGAGCGGCGCGGACGTGAGGGCGCTGGCGTGAACGACATCGTGCGCGCCGCCGGCGGCGTGATCTGCGACGAGGACGGCCGCGTGGCGATCGTCTACCGCCCCAAGTACGACGACTGGACCTTCCCGAAGGGCAAGCTGGAGCCGGGGGAGAGCGAGGAGGACGCCGCGCTGCGCGAGGTGTACGAGGAGACCGGCCTCGAGGTGGAGCTCGGCCGCGAGCTCGGTTGCGTGGAGTACACGGATCCCAAGGGGCGGCCGAAGACCGTGCGCTACTGGGTGATGGCCAAGAGCGGCGGCGAGTTCACGCCGAACCGCGAGGTCAGCGAGCTGCGCTGGCTGCCCCTTGACGAGGCGCCAGCGCTGCTCAGCTATGACCGGGATCGAGAGATCCTCGACAGGCTTACGCCGCCTGCTTGACCAGCCCGTGCGGGTCGAGCACGTACTTCTTGCTCGCGCCCTTGTCGAAGTCCTGGTAGCCCTGAGGGGCGTCGTCCAGGGTTATCACCGTGGCGTTGACCGCCTTCGCGATCTGGACGCGGTCGTTCAGGATCGCCTCCATCAGCCCGCGGTGGTACTTCATCACCGGGCACTGGCCGGTGGTGAACGAGTGTGACTTCGCCCAGCCGAGTCCGAGGCGGATGGACAGGCTGCCCACCTTTGCCGCCTCGTCGACGCCGCCGGGATCGCCGGTCACGTACAGGCCCGGGATGCCGAGCTTGCCGCCCGCCCGGGTGACCTCCATGATCGAGTTCAGCACGGTGGCCGGTGCCTCGTGGCCGGCGTCCTTGCCGTGCCCGCGCGCCTCGAAGCCCACGGCGTCGACCGCGCAGTCCACCTCCGGCTCACCGAGGATCTGCTCGATCTGGTCGGCCAGCGACGCGTCCTTGGTCAGGTCGACCGTCTCGCAGCCGAAGCTCTTCGCCTGCTTCAGGCGCTCGGCCTGCATGTCGCCGACGATCACCACCGCGGCGCCAAGGAACTGCGCCGAGTGGGCTGCCGCCAGGCCCACGGGCCCGGCGCCGGCGACGTAGACCTTCGAGCCGGACGTCACGCCCGCTGTCACACAGCCGTGATAGCCGGTCGGGAAGATGTCCGACAGCATCGTCAGGTCGAGGATCTTCTCCATCGCCCGGTCCTTGTCGGGGAACTTGAGCAGGTTCCAGTCCGCGTACGGAACCATCACGTACTCGGCCTGGCCGCCGACCCAACCGCCCATGTCCACGTAGCCGTACGCGGACCCCGGCCGGTCCGGGTTCACGTTCAGGCACACGCCGGTGTCGCGCTCCTTGCAGTTCCGGCAGCGCCCGCACGCGATGTTGAAGGGCACCGAAACGAGGTCGCCCTCCTTGATGAACTCGACGTCGCGGCCGGCCTCGATCACCTCGCCGGTGATCTCGTGGCCGAGGATCAGCCCGGCCGGGGCCGTGGTGCGGCCGCGGACCATGTGCTGGTCGGAGCCGCATATGTTCGTCGAGACGATCTTGATGATCGCGCCGTGGGGGCACTGGCGCCCGACATTTGCCGGGTTCACGCCCGGCCCGTCCTTCAGCTCGAACGTGGGGAAGTCGATGTCCTGTATCTCGACCTTGCCAGGCTCGATGTAGGCAACACCTCTGTTGTCCGCCATTGGTCCTCCCTTTCACGGGTAGTTGGCGAGACGCCTCCCACTCCTGCGGTTACCCGGCGAGCTGAGGGAAAACACGTCCGCCGCCGGTGCCACGATCGCGCCGATGGGGACCGAGGTCGACGATGCCGGGATCGAGGAGCGCATGGATGCGATCCGGCTCAAGCAGATCCTCGGGCACCCGCTCACCGAGCGGGAGCTGATGTGCCTGCAAATGGAGCAGAACGGCTTCGGCTGCGCGTCCTGCTCCGGCGCTACGCCCGCTCCGGAACTCCCGTGACCGCCCAGCGGCGGCCGGCGAAACGTGCTCCGCAGGTCACGAGCCTGGCGACGATCAGAGCCGCGATTCCGCACCACACGCCCACGATTCCCCAGTCGAGCTTCAGGGCGAGCAGCGCGATCGGCACGTAGACCACCACCGCCGCAAAGACCATCGACCACTTGAGGAAGCGCGTGTCGCTCGCGCCGATCAGGATGCCGTCGAGCGCGAACACCAGGCCGTTGAGCGGCTGCATGAGGGCGAAGATCGGCCAGATGGCGTGGAGGCGGTCGATCACCTGCTCGTCGCCGGTGAACGCGTGCGGCAGGAGGTCGGTGAGGGCGAGCAGCGCGAGCGCGAACACGGCGCCCACGACGCAGGACCAGCCGAGCATCCGGATCGCGGCGTCGTAGGCGTCGTCGGCGTGGCCGGCCCCCAGCGTCCGGCCCACGATCACCTGCCCGGCGATCGCCACGGCGTCGAGCACCAGCGCCAGGAAGGTCCAGAGCTGGAAGGCGATCTGGTGGGCGGCAAGCGACGCCGACCCGACGCGTGCGAGCACGGCGCTCGCCACCAGGAACGACGCGTAGAGCGCCGCGGTGCGGACGAAGATGTCGCGGCCCACGCGCGCGAGCGGGCGCATGAGCTCGGCGCGGGGGCGGCGGTCGTCCGCGGGCGCTCGCAGCAGCTCGGCGGCAAACGCCGCGCCCATGCCGGCCTGGGCGATCACCGTGCCCCAGGCGGAGCCCGCCAGGCCCCAGTGGAACACGTAGACGAACAGGACCTCGAGCACGATGTTGACGCCGTTCGCCACGAGCACGATCACCAGGGGGCGCCGCATGCTCGAGATGCCGCGCAGATAGCCCTGGCCGGCCAGCGCGATGAGCGCGAACGGCAGGCCGAGCGCCCCGATTCGCAGGTAGAGGACGGCCAGGCTTCCGGTGTGGTGCGAGCCGCCCATCGCGTGCACGGCGGGGACGGCGAGCGCGAGCGCCAGCACCACCAGCGCGAGGCCGATGCCGGACGCGAGCCACAGCGCCTGCGCGGCCAGCCTGCCGGCCACCACCTCCTGGCCCGCGCCGTGGTAGCGGGCCACCTGGGCGGTGGTGCCGTAGGTCAGGAAGTTGAACAGCGTGAAGGCGCCCGTGAGCACCGTGCCCGCGAGGGCGAGTGCCGCGAGCTGCGGCGTGCCGAGGTGACCCACGATCGCCGTGTCCACCAGGATGTAGAGCGGCTCCGCCGCGAGCGCGCCGAGGGCGGGCACGGCGAGCTTGAGGATCTCCCTGTCGTGGGGCGAGCGCCTCAGCACTCGCGGGAGGCTAGCCCCGACGGGCCCCGCGCCGCCCTGGCGCGGGGCCCGTCCTCCGGAGGTCGTGGGAGCGACTAGGAGGCGTGAACCGGACGCCAGGCGCCGGTCACGCGCACGCCGGCGAGCATGCGCTCGCGCAGCGACGGGGTCTGGACGTAGGCGTGAATCGCCTTCGCGCGCATGCGAAGGAGGGCGCTGAGCTGACCGGTGTGCTCGAACGGGTCCGCGATCACGCGGCTGTCGATCAGGGAGATCGCCGCGGCAGCGCGGCCGTCGATCTCGCCGATCATGACCTGGCCGCCGAGCGGCCGCTGGCCGTCAAGCTGGGCGAGCCGGCTCAGCGCGTAACCGTCATCGTCGGTGGCGCGACGGATGACGTATGCGTTGGCGGGGAACATCGGGTGATCCTTTCGATCGGGTGGGAGGGGGTGCCTCGAAAGGATCGGCTCTGGCGGCCTGCGTTCCGGTACGGCAGTCAGGCGTCCGGGGGGTCGGATTTCCGAAGAATCCGGGTCGGAGAAGCGTGAGTTTCGTCACGCATGTCCTAACCGGGGGAAAGGAAGCGCACGCTAGCGTTTTGGTTGAGAGTTTTCCGAGCAAGGAGGTGGCGATGGCCTTCAAGACGAGAGTTCTTGTCCTCGCCAACCAGACGGCCGACTCCGAGGGCCTCACCGAGGCGCTGCGGATGCGTGCCGATCGGGGGGACGTGACCTTCCGGCTGATCGTTCCGCGGGGCAGAGGCGGCGTCGACAACGGAGCGCATAAGCAGCTAGCCGCGGCGCTCGAGCGCTTTGCGGCCGCGGGCCTCGTGGTGGACGGTCGCGTGTGCGACCCGGACCCGATCGTCGGGGTGCACGAGGAATGGGACCCGCGCGAGTTCGACGAGGTGATCGTGTCGACCCTCGCGCGCGACAGCTCACGCTGGGTCGAGTCGGACCTGCCGCACCGGATCGGGCGGCTGACGGACGCTCCCGTGGAGCACGTGGTGCCGTCGGAGATCGAGCGGGCGCTGGCGCGCAGCCGCGCGGCTCGCCCGCTTCATCACGATCCGCAGCGTGCGCTGGGGCCGTTCGCCGGGCCCGCTCTCCCCTAGAGAGCGGGGCGGCGGTCCGCCCAGGGCCGCTCGGCCTCGAGCCGCGCGGCCACCGAGAGCAGCAGGGCCTCGCCGGCGGGCGGTCCCACGAGCTGGATCGCCGCGGGGAGGCCGTCCCCGCCCTGGAAGAGCGGCACCGACATCGCGGGCTGCCCGGTGACGTTCCACACCGCGGTGAACGGGGTGAAGACACCCGTGCGGGCGAACTCGCGCAGCACGTTGTCGCCATCCAGGTCGAGGGTGCCCACCGGCAGCGGGCGCTCGGCCAGGGCCGGGGTGAGCAGCAGGTCGAAGGCGGACATCCACTCGATGATCGTGCGCGCGTGCCGCTGCAGCCGGGCCAGCGCGCCCAGGTACTCGATCGAGTTCTGCCCGAGGCCGCGCTGGAACATCTCCCAGGTCAGGCGCTCGACGCTCTCCTGCGTGGGCGCCTGGCCGGACACCATCCCGCCGTAGGCCACGCCCAGGCCGATGTTCGCCGCGTACAGCACGGTGAAGAGGGCGAGCAGATTCTCGTCGTCGCCTGCCCAGGGCGGATCCACCTCGGTCACCTCGTGGCCGAGACCGCTCAGCAGCTCGGCGCCGTCGCGGGCGGCCCGCAGGCAGATCGGGTCGAGCTCCGCCTCGATCGGCGGCTGGGTGACCACGCCGATGCGCAGCCGGCCGGGGTCCCGCTCGAGCGCGTTCACGAAGGGCTCGTCCGGGGCGGGCGCCCAGGTGGCGTCGCCCGGCTCATAGCCGGAGATCACGTCGAGCGAGCGGGCGCAGTCCTCCACGGTGCGGGTGAGCATCCCGTCGGTGGAGAGCACGGCGTCGCCGAGGTCCGGCCCGCGCGACACGCGCCCGCGGCTGGGCTTGAGGCCCACCAGTCCACAGCATGCCGCGGGGATCCGGATCGACCCGCCGCCGTCGCTGCCGTGGGCGATCGGCACCATGCCCGCCGCCACCGCGGCGCCCGAGCCGCCCGAGGAGCCACCGGGCGTCCGGTCGAGGTCCCAGGGGTTGCGCGTAGGGCCGAACCGGCGCGGCTCGGTGACAGGCACGATGCCCAGCTCGGGCGAGCTCGTCTTGCCCACGATCACGAAGCCGGCTTCCCTGATCCGCCTGACCACGTTGGCGTCGTAGTCGGGCGTGTAGTCGCCGTAGAGGTCGGAGCCGTCGGACATCACGAGGCCCGCGACGGGCGCCGCCAGATCCTTGATCCCGATCGGAACGCCCGCGAACGGACGCCCGTCGCCGGGGCCGATCGCGTCGGCAGCCGCCAGGGCGCCGTCGGTGTCCACGAGCGTGAAGGCGTTCACCTGCGAGTCGACCGCCTCGATCCGCCGCAGCGACGCCTCCACCAGCGCACGCGCGCTCAGCTCGCCGGAGCGCACGAGCGCCGCCAGCTCGGTGGCTGGACGGAAGAGGAGGTCCTCGGTGCCTGGCTGGCCGGTCAGCAAGACGTACGCAGCCTACCGGCTATACGGGAACGAGCTCGCGCCTCAGGTCGGCCACGCGCGAGCGCTCCTCGTCGTAGCCCAGCCGCTCGAGCAGCTCCTCGGCCAGCGCGAGGTAGTCGGCGCCCAGCTCGGGGCGGTAGTCGATGATCGAGACCGCGCGCTCCGCCGACTCGGCGTAGCGGATCGACGAGCGGATCGCGGACTGGAGCACCTTCTCGCCGAAGCGGTCCTGGAGCATCTTCAGCGCCTCGCGCGAGTGGATGGTCCGCAGATCGGCGATGTTCAGCACCACGCCCAGCCACTCGAGGTCGGGGGCCAGGTTCTCCTTCGCCAGCTCGATCACCTCGAGCGCCTGCTCCACGCCCTGGAGCGAGAAGTACTGCGCCTCGGTGGAGATCAGCGCCTGGTCGGCGGCCACCACCGCGTTCACCGTCAGCAGTCCGAGCGACGGCGGGCAGTCGATCAGCACGATGTCGTAGCCGCGCTTCACGTCCTTGAGCGCGCGCCGCAGCGTCATCTCGCGGCCCATCTTCCCGGCGAGCACGAGCTCGGACTCGGCGAGGCCGAGATTGGCCGGCAGGACCTGCTCGTTGTAGATCGCCTCGGAGGCCTTCGCCTGCCCGGCGAGCACGTCCGCGAGCGTGGGCGACCAGTCCGGCGGCACGTCGAAGTAGTCGGACAGATTGCCCTGCGGATCGACGTCGACGGCGAGAACCCGCAGCCCGACGCGGCTGAAGACGTCCGCCAGCGTACGCACCGTGGTGGTCTTCCCGGTGCCGCCCTTCTGAGAGAGGACCGCGATCGTTGTGGCCATCCGCGCCCCGCGACTATAGTTCCCGCGTCCAACCGTCGCGCGCCCGCTCGAAGAAGGCGTGGAAACCGGAATGGAGGGTGTGAGAGTGGCTGAGCCGTCCAGCCGCACCGTTCGCTACGCATCGACGCAGGGGTATCGTCCGCGCCGGCCTCCGCAGACCGTGGAGGACAAGGACGCCTGCGCCCTCTACGCGTCGGTCGAGAAGGACGCCACGCCGGGCCACGAGCCGATCACGGTCGCGCTAACCGCGCTTCAGAAGATGCTCCACCGCGCCGGGAACGTCGACGGCGAGGGTGACGGCTGCGGCGTGCTTCTGGACATCCCGCGCAAGATCTGGGCCGAGGAGGTCCGCACCGGCGGCCACGCCTCGCACCTGGCGCTCGACCCGCAGTTCGCGGTCGGCCACATCTTCATTCCGCGCAAGGGCGGCAACGCCGAGGAGACCAAGGCCCGCGCGCGCGACATCATGAGCCGCTTCGGGCTGCGCGTGCTGGCGGAGCGCCAGGACGTGGTGAATTCCGCCGCGCTGGGCGCCACCGCGCGCGAGGAGGAGCCGATCTTCTGGCAGGTCGGCGGCGTGACCGGCGAGGCGCGGCTGTGCTTCGAGATCACCGTGGCGCTCGAGCAGGAGCTCGACGTGCACGTGGCCTCGTTCTCCACCGACACCTGCGTCTACAAGGTGATGGGCGCGCCGTCGGTGCTCGGCAAGTACTACCCCGACCTCACCGACGAGCGGGCCGAGACCGCCGCGGTGATCGGCCACAACCGCTACTCCACCAACACCTGGCCGTCGTTCAAGCGCGTGCAGCCGTTCGCGATGCTCGGCCACAACGGCGAGATCAACACGATCGCGAAGCTGCGCCAGGAGGCGCGCATGCTGAACGTGCCGATCCACCCGGACGGGTCCGACTCGCAGGACCTGAACCGCACGGTGGAGTCGCTGGTGCACCGCGGCCAGCTGTCGCTCGTCGAGGCCGCCGAGCTCGTGCTGCCCCCGATCGTGAACGAGATCAAGCAGCTTCCCGAGGAGCTGCGGCCGTTCTACATGTACCTGCGCCAGGCGTTCGGCCCGTTCGCGCAGGGACCGGTGGCACTGCTCTCGCGGCACGGCGACGAGCTCGTCTTCAGCGTCGACGCCCTCGGCCTTCGTCCGCTGTGGCAGATCGAGACCACGACCTCCTATGTCTTCTCCTCGGAGTCCGGCGTGGTGGCCGTGAACGACACGGTGTCGGAGCCGAAGCCGCTCGCCCCGGGCGAGAAGGTGATGGTCACGCTCAACCGCAAGAAGCCGGAGGCGAAGCTGCGCCGGCACATCCAGCTCATGTGGCTCGCGTGGGAGCGCTGGGTGGCGCGCACCGGCAAGGACCCGGTGCACGGCTACGCGAACATGATCCCGGTCGGCGGCCCGCTCGAGGGCGCGGAGATCCCCGGCTACACGGCCGCGGGCCCGGCGGAGCCGGTGAAGGTGGAGGACCGCGTGCTGGGCGGCTTCGGCTGGCAGCGCGAGGACATGAAGCTCGTGCAGCAGATGGCGGCCACAGGCGCCGAGCCGATCGGCTCGCTGGGCTACGACGGGCCGCTCGCCTGCCTCTCGCCCGAGCGTCAGAACCTCGCCGACTACTTCAAGGAGTCGGTGGCCGTGGTCACCAACCCGGCGATCGACCGCGAGCGCGAGGTGGAGCACTTCTCCTGCCGCGCGGTGTTCGGCGCGCGCCCGGGCGCCTGGGGCCTGCCGGCCGAGCCGCGCACGGTGGAGACCGCGTTCCCGATCATCCTCGGCGGCCACGACGGGCTGGCGCCGCTGTCGGACTCGGTCTACCGCAACGTCGCGAAGGAGCACAAGACCTATCTGCTCGAGGACCTCTGGGAGCTGTTCCGCGGGCGCAGCCACGTGCTCGACATCTCCTGCCTCGAGTCGGAGACGACGCAGGGCGCGATCGAGCGTCTGAAGCACGAGGCGACGATGGCCGTGCGCGGCGGCGCCGAGCTGCTCGTGCTGTCCGACCGCACGGCCTACGACGGCCAGCGCCGCTACATCGACCCCCACCTGGCGCTGGCGGCGATCGACCTCGCGCTGCGTGAGGCGTACGTGGAGCCCACCGAGGCGAACCTGCGCCGGCGCGTGGGCATCGTGCTGCGCTCGGGTGCCCTGCGGAACGTGCACGACGTGGTCGTGGCACTCGGCCTCGGCGCCGACGGCGTCTGCCCCTACGTGATGATCGAGGTCGCCCTGATGGACGACTACCGCACCGACATCGACAACCTCTGCTCGGCGATGCGGAAGGGAATCGAGAAGGTGATCTCGACCATCGGCATTCACGAGCTGCGCGGTTACGCGCGGCTGTTCTCCTCGATCGGCCTGAAGCCCGAGCTGTCGGCGATCTTCGACACGCCCGCGTACTTCGGCTCCGACACCGGCGGCAGCGGCTTCGCCGACCTCGACGCCGACGCCGACGAGCGCCAGCGCATCCTCGCGGGCGAGGACGAGTCGAAGCCCGCGAAGACGTTCCACTTCTACCCGAAGGTCTACAAGGCGGCCATCGCCTGCGCGAACGGCAGCGGCAGCTACGAGGACTACTCGGAGAAGGTGCGCGAGCTGGAGCTCGAGCAGCCGATCTCGCTGCGCCACATCCTCGACCTGAAGTCCGACCGCGAACCGGTCGCCGACTCGGATCCCGGGGTGGGGCTGCACGACTACCCGATCGTGATCTCGTCGATGAGCTTCGGCTCCCAGGGCGAGACCGCCTACCGCGCCTACGCCGAGGCAGCGATGCGGGCCAACATCATCGCGATGAACGGCGAGGGCGGCGAGATCCAGGACATGTACGGCAGGTACCCGAAGTGGCGCGGCCAGCAGGTCGCATCCGGCCGCTTCGGAGTGACCTCGGAGATGGTGAATTCGTCGTACCTGGTCGAGATCAAGATCGGCCAGGGCGCCAAGCCCGGCGAGGGCGGCCACCTGCCCGCCAAGAAGGTCACCGAGAAGGTGGCCCAGGCGCGTAACGCGTCGCCGGGCACCGACCTCATCTCGCCCTCCAACAACCACGACCTCTACTCGATCGAGGACCTCGCCCAGCTCATCGACGAGCTGAAGACCGCGAACCCCGACGTGCGCGTGTCGGTGAAGGTGCCGGTGGTGCCGAACATCGGCACGATCGGCGTGGGCATCGCGAAGGCGGGGGCGGACATCATCACGCTGTCCGGGTTCGAGGGGGGCACTGGCGCCGCGCGCTCGCATGCGCTGCGGCACGTGGGCCTGCCGTCGGACATCGGCACCCGCGCGGTGCACCTGGCGCTGATGGAGGCGGGCATCCGCAACCGCGTGGAGGTCTGGGCCGACGGCGGCTACCGCCATGGCCACGACATCGTGAAGCTGCACTGCCTCGGCGCGAACCGCGTCGGCTTCGGCACGCTGGCGATGGTCTCGCTCGGCTGCACGATCTGCCGCGGCTGTCAGCTCGACACCTGCCACGTGGGCATCGCCACGCAGATCGAGACGAAGGAAGAGGCCGACATGAAGGGCCTCAAGAAGTTCACGCCGCAGGAGTTCGAGTCCTCGGCGGAGAACTGCCACCGCTTCTTCACCTCGATGGGCGAGGAGGTGCGGCGGATCGTGGCCGACCTCGGCTACGAGCGGGCACAGGACATCGTGGGACGGTCGGATCTACTGGTGCAGTCGCGCGCCGTCCACGACGTCGACGTGGCCGAGATGATCAAGCCGCTCGAGGAGTTCCTCGACCTCGAGCCCCTCGATCTCCCCGTGCCGGAAGAGCAGCGCTCCGAGCCGGGTCTCGTCGTGGCCCGGCCGATCCGCATGAAGCCGAAGGAGGCGTCGCACGAGCTGGCGGCACTGGTCACGGATGTGTGCTCGGGCACCCTGGTCCGGCGCTCGTACCCGCGGCTGACCGATGCGGACGACCGCGTGCTCGGCACCGAGCTCGCCGGCGAGCTGGCGCGCGCCCGCATCTTCCAGTCCGCGACGGCGCCCGCCGCCTCCGAGGACACGCTCGCGAACCTCCGCTTCGAGGACGGCTCCGTGGCCGGCCAGGGGCTCGGCGCGTTCAACGTCTACGGGGTGGACATCACCGTGGAGGGCGGCGCCCAGGACGGCGTGGCGAAGACCATGCTGGGAGGCAAGGTCGCGATCATGAAGGGCAAGAACCGCTTTGGAAAGCGGGTCAACGGGTCGGTGGGCAAGTCATTCGCCTACGGCGCCCAGCGCGGGCGGCTGTTCGTGCAGGGCAACGCGGACTCGCGCTTCTGCATCCGCTTGTCCGGCGCCGACGTGGTGATCGGCGGCGAGCCCGAGGGCCGGCTCGAGGACGAGCTGGGCTGCGTTGCCGACCGGGCGAACATCAAGGGCTTCGCGTTCGAGTACATGACCGCGGGGCGGGCCGTCGTCTTGGGCGACCCCGGCCCCTGGTTCTGCGCCGGCCAGACCGGCGGGCGCGTCTACCTGCGCGTGAACGACGCATGGGGGCTCGACCGGGAGGCTCTGATCCGTCGTCGGGGCAAGGGCGCGAAGGTGGCGCTTGAGGACCTCGACGCCGAGGGCATGCTCGACGTGCAGGAGCTGCTCGGCCACTACGCCGAGGAGCTGCGCCAGACCAGCCAGCCCGACGAGGCGTTGCGCATCCTCGACCTCGCGGCAGACCCCGAGAAGAACTTCATCATGAGCATTCCGCAGGCTGAACAGACCGATCCGTCGGTCTCTACGGAGTGATCGCGCCGGATCTACCTCACCCGATCGTCCAAGCGCCCATGGCGGGCGGACCCTCGACGGTGGAGCTGGCGGCGGCAGTGAGCGGGGCGGGCGGGCTCGGCTTTCTCGCCGCCGGCTACAAGACGGGCGACGCGCTGCGGGAGGACATCCACGCGCTTCGCGCTCTCACCGACGCGCCGTTCGGAGTGAACCTGTTCGTGCCGCGAGAGGACGTCATCGACGAGGCGGTGCTCGCCGCGTACGTCGAGCGGCTGCGCGAGTTCGGCGAGCTGGGGGAGCCGCGCTGGGACGACGACTACTGGCAGGAGAAGGTCGACGTGCTCGTCTCGGAGCGCGTGCCCGTCGTGTCGTTCACGTTCGCGCTGCCCTCGGAAGCGGCGCTGCGCTCTCTGCGTGACGCCGGCAGCGAGCTGTGGATGACGGTGACGTCCCTGGCTGAGGCGCGGGCGGCCGCTGCGGTCGGCTTCGACGCGCTCGTGCTTCAGGGGGTCGAGGCCGGCGGGCACCGCGGGTCGTTCACAGACGGCAAGGAGGGCGAGGGTCTGTCGGCGCTGGCGCTCCTGCGGCTCGTGGCGACCGAGTTCCCGGAGCTGCCGCTCGTGGCGGCCGGCGGGATAGCGGACGGCCCAGGCGTCGCGGCGGTGCTGGCGGCCGGTGCGGTGGCGGCGCAGCTCGGCACGGCGTTCATGGTGTCGCCCGAGGCGGCGACGAACGGCGCGCATCGCGAGGCGCTGGCGGAGGACGCGCCCACCGCGCTGACCCGGGCCTTCAGCGGCCGAACCGCCCGCGGGATCGTGAACGCCTTCATGCGCGACCACGAGGAGGCGGCGCCGGTCGCCTACCCCCAGGTCCACCACCTGACCTCACCGATGCGAGCAGCGGCCCGGAAGCGCGGCGACCGCGACGCCTTCAACCTCTGGGCCGGCCAGACCCACAGGCTGGCGAGGCCGGAGCCGGCGGCGGACATCGTGCGGCGACTGAGCGGCGAGGCGCGCGAGGCGCTGGAATCCGCCGCAAAACGACTCACCTAGGACGCGAGTGGAGTGTTGTGGTCGCTATAGCGACCACAAACGTACAGTCGGCGATACGGGCCGCCGGAGCCGCCCTCATCGCTTTCGTTCGGCTCGCCCCAGCAGCCGCCGCCACAGGCTCGGCGGACGCGGCTGCGTGCGAAGCCACTCGTCGCGCGACGGCAGCCGGCCCGCCTTCCGGGCCGCCATCGCGCACTGAGTGTGCGCGTGGCGCCGCCGCGAGGTGTCGCCCTCGGGCGCGATCAGCACGTGCTCGCTCAGCGCGGGGAGGAAGCCGCTGCAGAAGGGGCAGCGGTAGGTGGCCGGCTTGCGGTTCTGCGCCCGGCGGACCGTCCACCAGCGGGCGGGCTCGAGCTTCGCCATCCCGGGGAGTCTGACTTCAGAAAACGGTCGAGGGCCCCGTGGGGCCCTCGATCCACTCCTCCCTCAACCGGCGCCTCTCGGTCCAGCACCCACAGCGCGTCGCCTCATCCGACCGCGCTGCCAACCCCCTCGGGTGCGCCGTCGAGGCTCTCCCCGGTCAAGCTGATGAAGTAGAGATGGAAGCGCCCGATCACGATCTCGTCGCCGTCCTCGAGCTCGTGCCAGTCGACCCGCTCACCGTTCAAGAACACCCCGTTCAGGCTGCGGTCGTCGAGGATCCGGACGCTTCCCTCATCCCTGTGAAGCAACGCGTGGCGGCGTGACACGGTCGGATCGTCGAACCGCACGTGCGCGGCCAGGCTGCGGCCGAGACGCGTCCAGCCCTCCTCGAGAATTACTACGCGGATCTCGCCCTCGTCGTTGAACGCGAGGTATTCGGCTCCGGGGTCGAGGTCCGAGCGCGTGTTCGCGAGCCAGGTCGGGTGCTCCACCTCGTGTGTCCCGATCGGCTCCGCGGGAGCCTTCTCCCCGAAGATCGATGCCCTCCGGAAGCGCCCCGCGTGGCAGTGGGGGCACGACGGGATCTCATCGCGCTCGTGAAGGGCAATCGCGAACCCGCACGACTCGCATCGGAATGAGCCCGCTCCTGCCAGCGTGCCGGCGACGAAGGAGTCGAATGTCTCTCCCTGGGGCCTGATCGTGCGGATGATAACGAATTAACTTGGCTCTGACAGGCCTAAAAATGCGGTATCTGCGAAAAAGATGACAAAAATGGCCTAAGGACCTACCTAATTTGGGCCAGATCGTCGAAATGGGCACTTCGCCGCTCGAGTGAGAAAATCCGTGCATCTGAGAGGGTTTCGACGGCCCCGGCCGAAGTCGCCCCCATGGCCCACGATCTCGCGTCGATGATCCTCCGTTCGAGCCTTGGCGCGCTCGGACAACACGGCTCCAGCTGCACGAAGTGCCGCCGCACGCCGCTGGCGGGTGAGCTGCTGCACGTGTTCGAGTCCGGGCGGAAGCTCTGCTCGCTGTGCCTCGCCGAGCTGCCCGAGGCTGAGCGCTCGCCGCTGCGCTCCGAGCGCGTCCACGTCGCCGACAAGCGACTGTCGGTCATCCCCCGCGCGGCCTAGTCGGCCTCGATCCATAGAATCCGCGCCGGATGAACCCCGTCCGTGCGCACGTGACCATCTCCGCTCCGCGCGAGGAGGTCTTCGACCTCATCGCCGACCTGTCCGCCCGCCCCGGCTGGTGCGGCCACTACCAGCGCGAGTACCACCTCACCCGGCCGCGATCCTCCGGGGAGGGGGCGGGCGCGCGCTTCAAGGTGAGGGCGGGGCTGAACAAGACCTACGTGCAGCTCACGGTGGTCGAGGCGGCGCGCCCGCGGCTGATCCGCGAGGAGCTGCGGATGTGGCGGCTGGGCCGGACGCGCGGGTTCGCCGAGTACGAGCTCGAGCCGGTCGGCCGCGGGGCCACGCGCGTCGCCCTGACCGTGTGGACCGAGCCCGGCACGCGCCTCGACGCGTTCAAGGAGAGCCTCGGCGGGCGGCGCTGGCTGAAGCGGAAGCTGAACAAGTCACTGAGCAAGCTGCGCCAGGTTTTCGAGGACGACAGGCGGAAGAAGCCGCTCGAGCGGGCGACCATCGCGGGGTACGAACCGGCCAAGGCGGCGCGGTTCGGGAGCACCGTATGATGAGCGGCCGCATGAGGAGGCTGATCGTGATCGCGGCGCTCGCGGCGCTGCTTTTGACCACGGCGACGGGCTGCACCAAGAAGAGGGTTCTGCCCGCGCGAGAGGGCCTCGGCGTGGACGTCGGCGGGCTCACCTACACCGTCTTCATCACGCGCGAGCTGAACCCGCGGGACGTCGAGGACCGCGACTACATCCCGCCGACGGACCCGGGCACGGGCTTCGCCTGGTTCGGCGTGTTCCTGCAGGTCTGCAACTCGGACAACGGCGTCCCGAAGACGCCCACGAACGATCTGAGGATCGTCGACACGCAGGGCAACACCTACACGCCGACGGCGCTGCCGCCCACGGCGGTCTTCGCCTACCGCCCGGTCCAGCTCGACGCCAAGCGCTGCATTCCCGCGCCCGGCAGCGCGGCCTCCAGCGGACCCACCGCCGGCTCGCTGGTGGTTTTCAAGCTGCCGATCGCCGGCATCGAGAACCGGCCGCTCGACCTCGAGATCGCACCGCCCGCCACGGGCGAGGCGCCCAAGCGCCAGCGCATCGAGCTCGACATCTAGTCCGTAACGAGCCGGCCGCCGCGTCCGGTTAGGGTGCCCGCCGTGGAAGCGCGCCCGTCGCTGACCGTCGTCGCTCGCGAGTGGCTGCGGATCGGCTGCATCGGCTTCGGCGGCCCGCCCACCCACATCGCGCTGCTGCGGGAGCTGTGCGTCGATCGCAAGCGATGGCTGGCGGCCGCGGAGTTCGAGGACGCGATCGCGGCATGCAACCTCCTGCCGGGTCCCGCCTCCACCCAGCTCTCGATCTTCTGCGCCTGGCGCCTGCGCGGCAGGGCGGGCGCGCTGGTCGGCGGCGCCTGCTTCATCGGACCGGGGCTGATCCTGATCCTCGCGCTCGCCGCGCTGTTCCTGGCGGGATCGCCGCCGCGCTGGGTGCGCGGCGCCGGCGCCGGAGCGGGCGCCGCCGTGGCCGCGGTGGCGGTGAACGCCGGCCTGGCGCTCCTGCCCGCCAGTTGGCGCCGCGCGGTGGGCTCCTACCGGGCCCGCTGGGTCGCCTACCTGGCAATCGGCGCCACGGCGGCGGCCACCGTCGGTCCCTGGCTCGTGCTGCTGCTCGTGGCGTGCGGCGCGGTGGAGGTCGTGTGGCAGCGGTCGGCCGCCGCGCCGGTGGTGTCCGCACTGCTGCCGCTCGGGGCGGCGAGCGTGGGGGGCCTCGGAGCGCTCGCCTGGGTGGCGTTCAAGGTCGGCGCTCTCTCCTACGGCGGGGGCTTCGTGATCATCCCGCTGATGCACGCCGACGCGGTCAGTCACTACCACTGGATGACCGACGCGCAGTTCCTGAACGCGGTTGCGCTGGGGCAGGTGACCCCGGGGCCCGTGGTGCACACCGTGGCTGTGGTGGGCTACGCGGCGCGCGGGCTGGGCGGCGGGCTGCTCGCCGCCGCGGTGGCCTTCGCGCCGTCGTTCCTGTTCGTGCTCCTAGGCGCGGGCAGCTTCTCCAAGCTCCGCGGCAACGCGACCGTGCGTGCGTTTCTCGATGGCGCGGGCCCCGCCGCGCTCGGCGCGATCCTCGGGTCCGCGATTCCGCTCGCGGGCGGGCTCGACGAGCTGTGGCAGGCGTTCGTGCTCGCGGGCGCCGCGGTGTGCCTGCTGGCGCTGCGCCTGGGCGTGGTGATCACGCTGGTGGCCGCGGGCGCCGTCGGCGTGGTGATCGCGCTGGCCGGCGGGCCGCTTCCGAACTAGCGCAGGCCGGCCGCGAGCACGGCGTTGGCGGCGGGCGCCGCGGTGTCACCGCCCGCGCCGGCCCGGACCAGCAGCACGCACACCGCGATCTTGGGGTGGCGCACGGGGGCAAAGCCGGTGAACCAGGCGTCGGTCTTGCTGCCGGGCGGCTCCTCGGGCGCGCTCGGTCCGGTCGGCCCGCTGGCGCCCTTGGGCGGCACCGTGCTCTCGAGCTCGGCGGTGCCCGTCTTGCCCGCCACGGTGGCGTTCGGGAGGGCCGCGCGGACGCCCGTCCCGTACTTCACCACGTCGATCATCATCCGCTCCACCGCTCGGGCCACCCGGCGGGAGGTGACCCGCACCGGCGGCGCCGCCTCCTCTCCGGGAACGAGGCTGGGCCGCCGCCTGAGGCCGCCCGACGCGATCGTCTGCGCCACCGACGCCAGCTCGAGCGGCGTGGCCAGCACCCGGCCCTGCCCGATGGCGGTGGACCCGACCGCGAGCGGGGACCCGATCTCGTCCGCCGCCGGGATCGTGCTCGGCGCGGCACCCGGGATCGTCGGCTGCTCGTTGAAGCCGTAGCGCTCGGCCGCGCCCACCAGGCGCTTTGCGCCCACCTTCACTCCCAGCGGGGCGAACACCGAGTTGCACGAGCGGGCGAAGCTCTGGACCAGCGTGCCGCCGCAGTACTCGCCGTTGGCGTTCTGCAGGTCCACGCCGTCGATCGTGGCCTTGGTGTCCACCGGGAACTCGGTGGTGGTCTTCGCGACGTGCGACTCGAGCACGGCGGTGGCGGTGATCACCTTGAAGGTGGAACCCGGCGGCTGGGGCGCCGAGAAGGCGATGCCCGCCAGCGCGCGGACCTCGCCGGTGCGGGCGTCGAGGGCCGCGATTCCGCCGAAGCGGCCGGCGAGCGCCGTGACCGCCGCGGCCTGCACCTCGGGGTCGATCGTGGTGCGCACGTCCGGCGCCGGGCGCGGCGCGACGCTGGCGAGGATCTGGCTCCCGGCCATCAGCTCGCCGCCCGGCGTGCCGGCCACGCGCGTCTCGAGGGCGCGCTCCAGGCCGGACAGGCCGATGGGAGTGTCCGCGGGGAACCCGCGCGCGTAGAGGGCCTGGCGGTCCGCCGCGGTCAGGGCCTGGCCGACGCTCCCGGCGATCGACTCGCCCACGGACCCCAGCGGGTAGCTGCGCGAGTCTCCCGGCCCCTTGGCGATCGTCCTGCCGTTGTCCGCGAGGATCGCCGCCCGCTCGGGCGCGCGTGTGACGCGCTTGAGCTGGGCGCCTCGGGGGAGGCCGGGGAAGGCCAGGTTGGGGGCCCAGCCGAGGTGCCCGCCCTTGGCGCGCAGGCGCAGCTCCGCGTTCACGGGCCCGAAGATGCGCGTGTTCACGGTCATCGGCACGCTGACGATTCCCGAGCCGGCGTCCTTCGGCTCGCGCGCGATGATGCTCTGGGCGGTCGCCGTATCCCGCGCACGTGTATAGGCGGCGATGAACGCCGCCTGCGAGTAGCGCGCCTTCGAGGCGTCGGTGAGCAGCTCGTACATGCCGCGGTAGTCGCCTCTTCGCCAGGCGGCCACGTAGCGGGCGGCGAGCTTCTCGGAGGACGACTTGTGGCCCGCGCCGATCAGGACGCCGGCCGCAAGCGAGACCGCCGCCAGCACACCCAGGGCGATCATGCGGTGGCGGCGCGCGGCGCGCGCCCGCGCCGTCCGTGGCGGGTCAAGTGTCAGGAGTCGCACGGCTCTATGAGTAACTTCTGGGCCCGGCCGTGACCGCACTCGACTGGATCATCGTCGCCTTCACCGTGCTCATGGCCGTGTGGGGCTATATGCAGGGGCTCGTGGTGGGGGGCCTGTCGCTGGGCGGCTTCATCGCCGGCGCGTTCGTCGGCTCGCGGCTCGGTCCGCTGCTCCTGTCCGGCGGCTCGCGCTCGCCCTACGCGCCGCTGTTCACGCTCGTCGGCGCGGTGATCGTCGGCGGCATCCTGGCGTCGCTGCTCGAGGCGCTCGGCTTCCAGGTGCGCCGGCGGATGGGCAGGACGCTCGGGCAGCTCGACGGGATCGCCGGCAGCGTGCTGGTGGCCTGCTTCGGCCTGGGCCTCGTGTGGATCGCGGGAGCGGTGGCGCTTCAGACCCCCGGGGCTCGTCACCTGCGGCGGGACATTCAGCGTTCGCAGATCCTCCAGGCGCTGAACGACGCGCTGCCCCCGTCGGGCTCGCTGCTCAACGCCCTCGCCCGCTTCGATCCGCTCCCCGCCATCAACGGGCCGGAGGCCGACGTGCCGCCGCCCAGCTCGCGAATCGCACGGGATCCCGACGTTGCGGCAGCGGGTCGCAGCGTTGTTCGCATCCTCGGGACTGCTTGCGGGCTCGGAGTGCAGGGCTCGGGGTGGAT
>DATNBJ010000160.1:0-4884 GCA_035572055.1 Thermoleophilaceae bacterium
AGACCCCGTGCAACACGCCGCAGCTCCAGTGCACGAGCGCCGGGTCCACAAACAGGCGTCTCCCACGCACCCGCACCCCTTCCCCCTTCCCCAGCCTTCTGACAACCAGGCGATGAGCGCCGGCAGTTCAGGCGGAACGTCGACACCGCCACCGGCGCCCATAGCGGCGCTGCTCGCCGCGGCCTGCCTCGCGGCCTCGATGCTCGTGACCGGTCTCTGGGATGCCCACCGGAGACGTAGGTCGCGGCTGTTCGCGTCGAGGCTCGAACGCCCCGGCTAGCGCTCCCGCGCTTTCACACGTCCGGCGTGCCGGAACACCGGCGCGCATCACTTGAAAGCGAAGGGAGTGACGACATGAGATGTCGTCTCCTCGCGCTGATCGTCGGGATGCTGCTCATAGGAGCGATTCCCGCGACCGCCTCTGCATCGTCGTTCGGCGAGCAGTCGGCGGGACAGGACGCCACCAGTCAGCAGACGGCGACGTCCGGCGCGACATCCACGCAGATAGCTCCCAGCAACGAGAACATCTCGGTGCGGGTGCTCAGCCCTGGCGACAACGGCAACGTGAGCCAGAGCAACAACTCGAGCGCAAGCTCGGGCGCGGCGAACGCCAACCTGACCGGACAGGCCACGCGCCAGATCCAGTCGGCCGGCGGCGCGGCGGCCAAGGCGCTCCAGACGGCCGGGCAGGACGCGGCCAACATGCAGTCGGCCGAGTCCAAGGCCGATTCGACCCAGGATCACCCCAAGAACGAGAACATCTCGGTGCGGGTGCTGAGCCCGGGCAACGACGGCAACGTGAGCCAGGAGAACAACTCCGAGGCGAAGTCGTTCGCCGGCAACGAGAACGGCACGCTGCAGAAGACCGACCAGGGCCAGGGCGGCTCGGGCAAGGTCATCACCCCTGCACGCGGCCTCAGCACGGACGGAAAGGGCAACCCCTGCGGTTGCGACTCCGGCTCGAAGGGCATTCAGGCCGCCGGGCAGGATGCGGGCAACAAGCAGGACGCGAAGTCCGAAGCCACGTCGAAGCAGATCAAGCCGGAGAACCAGAACGACCCGGTGCGAGTGCTGAGTGGCTCGGGCAAGCCGAGCAAGGACGGCAAGGGCGACTCCTGCGGTTGCAATTCCCGCACGGCCCCCGACACGGGTTCCGGCGACAACGGGTCCGTCGATCAGAGCAACAACTCATCGGCGCACTCGTTCGCCGGCAACGTCAATTTCACGAAGCAGGACATCCAGCAGCGGCAGGCGGGCATGCCTGAGGTGCTGAGCAGCCTCGTGACCCTCCGCGATCCGTGCGGCTGCTCCGGCGGCAACACGGGAGTCCAGGCCGGTGGCCAGGACGCGTGGAACAAGCAGAACGCAATGTCGAACGCGGACTCAGAGCAGCTGGGCGCC
The DNA here is from genome assembly GCA_035572055.1 of Thermoleophilaceae bacterium. Classification (GTDB taxonomy): domain Bacteria; phylum Actinomycetota; class Thermoleophilia; order Solirubrobacterales; family Thermoleophilaceae; genus JAICJR01. The sequence continues at coordinate 1,402 of DATNBJ010000160.1, forward strand.
ACGAATGACAACGAGCCGACGCGCGTGAAGCACAGCGACGGCTCGAACGGCGACGTGAGCCAGGAGAACAACTCCGAGGCGAAGTCCAAGTCGCTGAACCTCAACAAGCTCCTCCAGCTGTTGCAGCAGCTGCAGGGCACGGCGGGAGGTGGCGTCATCCGCGAACAGGCTTGAGCCCACGGACAGGGCTCACGCGGCCCGTGACATATCGAGCCGCCGGCCGGGAGCGTGGGCTCCCGGCCGGCAGGGCCGCGCCAGGTTGGCACCACCGAAGCGATGGGAGTACCGTTTTTCGCGTCGCAGCTCTCCGGCAAGGAAGGTGAGCCCCCAGTGGAGCCCGCGGCACCGCGATTCGCAATCTGCAGCGCAGCCGCCGTCCTGGTGCTGGTACTCGCAGCGCCCGTTCTCGCCGCGCCCGGACCCGACGCCTCGCCGGGTGGCGGATCGGGACCGGCGCCGGACCCGTCGGGCGGCAAGCCCCGCGCGGCGGTGACCGCACACGCGGTGGCGCCCGTCCGGCGCCCGGTCGTGACCCCTTCGGCGGCCGCGAGGCCCCCGGCTGCCAAGCCGCACCCGCGGCACGCTCGCCGTCACGTCGAGCCGGCGCCGGCGCCGGCGCCGCATGCGACTCCATCGTCCTTCTTCACGTCGCTGCGCACCTCGCTCCCCGTGCGCGTGACCGCTGACACCGCCCGCGGTATCGACTCGCGCAGCCTCAAATTGGCGGCGGGGGCGCTGCTGCTCGTGGTCGCCGTCGGCGGGTCGTTCCTGACGCTCGTCTCGCAAACCCCGAGGATCCGATGATGCGGCGCGTCGCCATCCTGACCGCCGTTCTCGCGCTCGGGGTCGCGGCCACGGCGCACGCGAACGAGGTTTCCGCCGTCTGCAAGTCGGGCGGAAGCACGACCGCCTGCGGCAGCTGGCACTCCAACAACGTCACCCTGGGCTGGGCCTGGGATCCCGACCCCACGAGCACCTCCGGCTGCGACATCCGCACGTTCACCGCAGACACGCCGGCCGACGGGACGAGCGTGACGTGCACGGTCTTCTGGGGCGTGGACTTCGCGGGCGCCACGGCCACGGTGCGCGTGGACAAGACCAAGCCGGCGATCACGGGCATGACCACCTCGCGCCCGCCGGACTACGGCGGCTGGTTCAACCACCCGGTCGCGGTGACCTTCACCGGCACGGACGCCCTCTCGGGGATCGCCTCCTGCGACTCGGCTCAGGTGGCCGGCCCCGACAGCCCGGCGGTGCAGGTGAACGGCGGCTGCCGCGACGTGGCGGGCAACCGGACCACCGCGACCTTCCCGCTTGCCTATGACTCGACGCCGCCGGCGCCCGCTCAGGTCTCAGCCGAGCCGGAGAACGGCTCGGTGCGCTTGACCTGGGTTCCCCCGGCGGACGCGTCCGCCGTGGTGGTCGAGCGGCAGACCCAGGCCTCGGCGCGGGCGAAGACCCTCTACCGCGGCACTGGCCGCGTCGTGACCGACAAGGGCCTCCACAACGGGGTGCGCTACCGCTACACGGTCACCGTCCTCGACCAGGCGGGCAACTCGAACGCGACCGACGCCAGCGCCATACCCACCGCCTCGACCCTGCGTCCCCTGATGGGCACCGCGCTGAGCGCGCCGCCGCGGCTCACCTGGAAGACCGTGAAGCGCGCCACCTACTACAACGTCCAGCTCTTCAAGGGGAAGAAGAAGATCCTGAGCGCCTGGCCGAACGGCCCGCACCTGAAGCTGAAGGCCAGGTGGCGCTACCGCGGCCACCACCTGAGGATCAAGCCGGGCACCTACCGCTGGTACGTCTGGCCCGGCTTCGGGCCCCGCACGGCCGAGCGATATGGGCACATGGTGGGCAAGAGCAGCTTCCGCATCGCTGGCTAAGCTCGCCTACGCATGAAGCGGGATCCCTACGAGGTTCTCGGCGTCCCTCGGGACGCCGACGAGACCCAGATCAAGAAGGCATTTCGCAAGCTCGCGCGCGAGCTGCACCCGGACGTGAACCGGCACGATCCGGACGCCGAGGAGAAGTTCAAGGAGGCGGCCGAGGCCTACGAGATCCTGTCCGACGCCGAGCGTCGCCAGATCTTCGACCGCTACGGCCACGAGGGGCTCGGCGCGCGCGGCTTCGAGTCCGGTTTCCAGGGCTTCGGCTCGTTCGCGGACATCTTCGACGCGTTCTTCGGCGGCGGCGACCCGTTCGGGGCGGCGTTCGGCCGCGGCGGCGGAGCGATCCAGGGCGGCGACGTGGCCGTATCCGTCGACATCTCCCTCGCTGAGGCCGCGCGAGGCAAGGAGGTGGAGGTCGAGTACGACGCCGTCACCACCTGCGAGCACTGCCACGGCAACGGCGCCGAACCCGGCACGCCGATCGACACCTGCGAGCGCTGCGGCGGCAGCGGCCAGCTCCAGAGCGTCACGCGCACGGCGTTCGGACAGCTCGTGCGCACCCATCCCTGCGACGCCTGCAACGGCGAGGGCAAGATCGCGCGCACGCCGTGCGGCGAGTGCTCGGGCCGCGGCCGTGTGGCACGCCGCGTGCAGCTCGGCGTGGAGGTGCCGCCCGGCATCGCCGACGAGCAGCGCATCCGCCTCACCGGGCGCGGACACGCCGGCGAGCGCGGCGGCCGCGCCGGCGACCTCTACGTGGTGGTGCGCGTGGCCCCGGACGAGCGCTTCGTGCGCGACGGCAACGACCTGGTCACGGTCATCGACCTGGCGGCGCCGGACGCCGCGCTCGGCACCAAGATCACGGTGCCCACGCTCGACGGCGACGAGGAGGTCGAGATCGAGCCCGGCACGCAGCCCGGCTCGGTGCTGACCCTCCGCGGGAAGGGCATGCCGTCGCTGCGGCGTGGCCGCCGCGGCGACCAGCGGGTGGTGGTCAACGTCGTGATCCCGCGCAAGCTGACCGCCGAGCAGCGCGACCTGCTCAAGCAGTTCTCGGCATCGCTCGGCGAGGAGAACCTGCAGAAGGACGGCGACGAGTCGCTGTTCGCGCGCATGAAGCGGGCGCTGAGCTGATCCGGCTGGCCATCCGGGCCCCCGCGGAGGCGGCCGAGGCCGTGCTGGCGGCGCTGCTCGAGCTCGCGCCCAGCGGCGTCGAGCAGGTGGACGGCGAGGGCTGGGTGGAGTACGCGCTCTACGGGGCGCCCGGCGAGCTGCCGTCGCTGCCACTGGGGGAGGCCGAGGTGGCCGGCGTGCGCGTCAGCGTCCGCGGCGAGGAGGTGCCCGACGACTGGGAGGAGCGCTGGAAGCGCTTCCACGCTCCGGTGCTGATCGCGGGGAAGCTGTACGTGCGGCCGCCCTGGGAGGAGCCCGCGGTGCGGCCGGGGGTGACCGAGGTGGTGATCGACCCGGGGCGCGCGTTCGGCACCGGAGCCCATCCCACCACGCGGCTGTCGCTCGAGCTGATGCTGGAGCTCGACGCGGAGGGCCCGTTCGCCGACCTGGGCTGCGGGTCGGGCGTGCTCTCGAT
>DATNBJ010000161.1:0-3902 GCA_035572055.1 Thermoleophilaceae bacterium
GGACATTGGGATCCTCCGGTCGTTGGCGTGACAACCGGGCTACCCGACACCCGAGACCCGACACCCGAGAGCTAAACGGCTTCGTGGATGCGCCCGCTGGCGGATGCCAGCCGGCCTCCCTGGCGCCCGTTTCGCACCGCCACGACCTCGGCCATGATCGACAGCCCGGTCTCCTCGGAGCCGAGCGCCCCGATGTCCAGGCCGACCGGAGCGGAGATCCGCTCGAGCTGCTCCTCGGCGATGCCCGCGGCCAGCAGGCGCTCACGGCGCTTTGCCTGAGCGCGGCGCGAGCCCATCGCGCCGATGTACGGCGCCTCGCTGTCGAGCGCGACGGTGAGCGCCGCGTCGTCCAGCTTCGGGTCGTGGGTCAGGACCACGAGATAGGTGGCGCGGTCGATCCCGCCGAGATGAGCGATCGCGTCGGCCGGCCAGCCGGCGATCACCTCCTCGGCCTCGGGAAAGCGGTCCGGCGTGGCGAAGCGCGAGCGCGGGTCAACCACGTACGGACGCCAGCCGGTGACGCGCGCGGTGCGGCAGAGCGCGGCGGCGAAGTCCACCGCGCCGAAGATCACGATGCGCGGCGCCGGCGCCACGACATCGACGAAGAGGCCGACGCCGTCCTCCTCGCGCAGCTCCGAGCGCTCGGAGCCCCACATGAGCTCGTCGGCATGCCGGCGGGCGGCGTCGTCCAACTCGGAACTGCCGAGCGTCCCCTGCGGCTCGCCGTCGGCGGGCAGCAGGATCCGAGCGCCCACCGCGGCTCCGCCGTCGTCGGCCTGCACCACCGTGACGAGAGCGGCGCGCCCGCCCTCACGCGACAGCCGTGCGAACTCGGACTGCAGGCTCAACGCTCGTACCTCTCGACGAACACGTCGATCTCGCCGCCGCACGGGAGGCCCACCTCCCACGCCTCGGAGTCTGCGATGCCGAAGTGAAGGAGACGCGCGTCGGCGCCGCCGATGATCTCCTCGGCCACCTCGACCACGGCGCCCTCCACACAGCCTCCGGAAACGGCGCCCACCACGTCGCCGGTTTCGCTGACGGCCATCTTCGAGCCCGGCGGCAGCGGCGCAGACTTGCGCGTGGCCACAACGGTGGCGAGCGCCACGCGCCGGCCGCCTGCGGCCCAGTCGTCCGCCTGGGTGAGAACGTCGCTCATGCCCTTACCTCCTCCGCCGTGCGGGGTCGCTTGACCGGTCAAGCGTAGCGTGGCATCCTCGGCCCAACGGCGCGAGGTCGGCGTCGTAGGCTGCTGGAGGTGAAGACCAGATGATGAGCTCCCAGCTCGCCCGGCGGGCGGACGCGCTAGGCGCCCAGCGGATCCCGTTTGTCACCGCAACCGTAGTCCGCGCCCAGCATCCCACCAGCGTGCACGCCGGCGACTCGGCGATCGTGCTCGGCGACGGGACCATCGAGGGGTTCGTCGGCGGCGCCTGCGCCGAGACCTCCGTTCGGCTTCAGGCGCTGCGGGCGCTCGAGACCGGCGAGCCGCTGCTGCTGCGCATCGTGCCCGAGGAGAGCGACGAGACGGCGGCCGAGGGCGCGATCGTGGTCCACAACGACTGCCTCAGCGGCGGCGCCCTCGAGATCTTCCTCGAGCCGCGACTGCCGGCGCCGCGGATCGCGGTGGTCGGCGAGACGCCCATCGCGTCCGCGCTCGAGTCGCTCGGCAATGTGCTGGGTTACGACATGGCGGTCAGCTCGGGCGCGCCCGAGCTGAGCGACGAGTCCGCGCTGGTCGTGGCCTCGCACGGCCGCGACGAGGAGCGGGCCCTCGCGGCCGCGCTGGAGAGGCACGTTCCCTACGTGGCGCTCGTGGCCAGCCGCAAGCGCGGCGAGGCGGTGCGCGAGTCGCTGCGCGAGCTCGGCATCCCGCCCGAGCGGCTCGCCGAGCTGCGCACACCCGCGGGGCTGGCCATCCGAGCCACGACCGCGGAGGAGATCGCCCTGTCGATCCTCGCCGAGATCGTGTCGACGCGGCACGAGCAGCCGCTGGTGGCGACTCCCGCGGCGGCCATTCCCGCCGCGGCGGCCGACCCGGTGTGCGGCATGAGCATCGTGGTGGCGGTCGGAAGTTGCCAGCTCGAATACGCGGGGCAGCTCTTCTACTTCTGCAGCGACCACTGCCTGCACGCGTTCGAGGCGGATCCGGACCGCTACCTCGCTCAGCCGCACTCGTGAGCCCCTTCGTCACCGGGCTCGTGCTCGCCGCGGGTGGATCGTCGCGGCTCGGGCGACCCAAGCAGCTGCTGCCCTACGGCGAGCGCACGCTGCTCGGCCACGTGCTGGCCACCGCCTGTGGCTCCTGCCCGTTCGACCAGCTCGTGGTGGCGCTTGGCGGCAGCGCGGCGGAGGTGTCGTCCGCCGTCGATCTAAACGGCGCCGACGTCGTGGTGAACGAGCGCTACGGCACGGGCTGCTCGTCCTCCATCGTCGCGGCGCTGGACGTGGTCGACCCCGCCTGCGACATCCTCGTGCTCATGCTCGGCGACCAGCCGGGTGTGACCGGCGCGGCCGTCCGGTCGCTGCTGGCCGGGATCGGGCCGGCGCCGCTCGCGGTATGCCGCTACGAGGACGGGCGCGGCCACCCCTTCGCCTTCAGCCGCGCGGTGTTCGGCGAGCTGGCCGAGCTGCACGGCGACAAGGGCGTCTGGAAGCTGCTGGATCGCCACGCCGCCGACGTTGTGGAGGTCCCTGTGCCGGGCACGGTGCCGGCCGACGTGGACACCTGGGCAGACTACGAGGCCGTGCTGGCCGCGGCCGGTCTGCCCGTCCCCAAGGAGGCCCTGCATGGAGTTTGAGAACGAGTTCGAGGTTCACGCCCCGCTCGAGCGGGTCTGGGAGACGATGATCGACGTGGAGAGGGTGGCGCCGTGCGTGCCCGGCGCCGAGGTGCTCGAACAGACCGGCGAGGACGCCTACAGCGTGGGCATCAAGGTGAAGGTCGGCCCGATGTCGATGCAGTACAACGGCCAGCTCGAGATCGTCTCGAAGGACCCCGAGCAGCACCGCGCGGTGATGAGCGCGCGCGCCCGGGAGTCGCGCGGGCAGGGAACGGGGACCGCCCAGTTGGAGCTGAAGCTGTCGGGCGAGAACGGCACCACGCGCGGAAAGATCGCCACCGAGGTCGCACTGAGCGGGCGCGCCGCCGCGATGGGCCAGGGCGTCATCCGGGAGGTCTCGGGGAGGATCGTCAACCAGTTCGCGGCGAACCTGGCCGCGATGCTGGGTGAGGGCCACGAGGCCGCGGCGCCTGCCGAGCAGGTCGGCGTCGTCGCGCCGCCGGCTCCGGCTCCGGCTCCGGCTCCGGCCTCCGCCGGCAGGGGTGTCGATCCCCGCGTGGTCGTGGGAATCGCACTGCTGCTCGTCTTCCTCCTGCGTCGCCGCCGCCGTTGACCGCCGGCGCGTGATCTTTCAGGCGCTCGCCGTGTTCCCGGTCTGAACCCGACGACTGGGAGAGACGACATGAGACGAACGCTGATGCTGCTTGCCCTGGGGGCGTGCCTGGTAGCGGCGGCCGTGCTGCCGGCGGTGGCGCTGGCGCATCACGGCCACGGGCGCGACCGGACGATCTCCGGCACCGTGGAGTCCTTCGACAACGGCATGCTGGCGATCAAGAAGGACAGCGGGAAGGTCGTCACCGCCAAGGTGACCCGGCGCACCGAGATCGAGTGCGAGCTGGGCGACGACTCGCGGGCGCGTGCGTCGCACCATGGCGGCGACGACAACAGCGGCGACGATCGCGGCGACGACAACCGCGACAACGAGGTCGAGAACGAGGACCAGGATCGGGCCGGCAACTGCGACAGCAGCGACCTGACACCTGGAACGTTCGTGTCCCGCGCGCGACTGCGCGACCGCGGGAACGGCGACTTCTGGAAGAACCTGAAGCTCGAGCAGTA
>DATNBJ010000162.1:0-3805 GCA_035572055.1 Thermoleophilaceae bacterium
CCGTCTGCATCTACCAGGGCACGAGCCCCGAGAAGGTCCGCGAGCAGGCCGAACGGACCGGCATGCCGGCTGACGAGATCGTCGAGGTGCTCGACACCGTCATCGTGCGTCCCGACCCGGTCGCCGCCTCCGCCTAACCCCCACGGCTGGTCCTCGAGCAGAGCCGGCCGCCGCTCGGCGTCCAGGCCGCCGGTCTGCTCGGGGTAGCCGTAGACGCGACCTAAGCGGGTGCCAGGCCGGGTACGGCGGGCGCGCGATCCTGGGGACCTTCCGTTTGCAGGATCGCGGCTGACGGCCTGAAGCCCTTGAAGGTGCAATAGACGCCGAGGAAGAGCTCCCAGAGGAACTCCGGGATGGTCGCGATGCCCTGCAGCGAGTGCAGCGTGCCGCTCGGATGGTCGCCGCCGAACATCACGGCCGTCCCGGAGATGATGATCAGCGGCCCACCGATGAGGCCGAGCCAGGCGGCCCGTCGCGGCACGAGCTCGGAGCGGTACATCAGGTAGCCGAGGATCAGACCGTTCCCCCAACCGACGACCCAGCCTGGGCCGAGCAGGAACGTCCAGTCCTTGATCGCGGCGAGTGTGTAGGCGACCGTGCCCTCAGTCGGACCTGCGACCTGGTTCCGCAACGTGACGATGCCGAGCACCGAGAGGATGCCCACGAGGATGAATGTGCATTCGAACAGTCGCGCGGTGACGTAGCCGAGTGCCAGCTCCTCGTTCTGACGCCGGACGATCGGGAAGATCACCACCGCGGTGCCGATGTTCGCGATGATCAGAAGCAGCTCCAGCAGGGCCGCGAGGAAGATCCGCTTGTCATGCCCGGCGCCTGCGATGTAGCGGACGGGATGGTCGAGCACGGGCTGGTAGAGCGCCAGAGCCAGGATCGACGTGACGAACGTGATGAGGAAGAGCACGCCGAAGACACGCGCTCTCTTCTGGTCCAGAGACATCATGCAGGCGCAACTATCTAGAAAGACGTAGTCGAAGGCAACCTTTGGGGTAAGGGCGGTGCCCGCTGTGGAACTCACAGCGGAACGGCTCGCCTCCATTCGCGCGCGCGTGAGCCGGGACTAGCGTCCTGCGCCATGGCACGCCTCCCGCTGCCGGATCCGGCCGAGCTGCCCGCTTACCTGCGCGACCTGCACGACGCGGCAAGCGACGGGGACTGGTCGACCCGCCACGTGGCGCGCGCGTTCTCCCCCGCCCCGGAGCTGCTCGAGACCTACCTCACGGGCTTCTACTACCCCTGGCACACGAACACCGACCAGGCCGACGGCCCCGCCCGCCTCTCTCCGCGCGTGAAGGAGCTGGTGCGCCTGCGCATCGCCACGCTGAACGGCTGCAAGACGTGCAAGGCGGCGCGGCTGGCGCCAGACACCGTGTCCGAGCCGCAGGCCACCGGGATCGACGTGTACGAGCAGTCGCCGGACTACTCGCCGGCCGAGAAGGCGGCCGTGGCGTTTGCGGAGCGGCTCGCGCTCGACCACCACTCGATCGGCGACGCCGACATCCTGGCCCTCCGCGAGCACTTCGACGACGCGGAGATCCTCGAGCTGATGATGATGGCCGGCCAGTACATCGGCTTCGGCCGCATGCTCGCCGTCCTTCAGCTCGAGACGGTCGCCTGCCCGCTGCCCGCAACCACTGGAGGATCCGGTGTCGGTAACGCCTGAGCCCGCTATCGACCTGCGCTCGCTCGTCGAGCTGACCCGCAGCGAGCACGTGGTGCACAGCGACGAGATGGAGTGGATCCCGTACCCCGGCGCGGAAGGGGTGTTCGTCAAGCCGTTGCGGCTGAACCGCCGCACCGGGGTCTGGGCCAACCTCACCAAGGTCGTGAACGGTGGCCAGGTGAACCGCCACTACCACGTCGGCCCCGTCACCGGCTTCGTGCTCGAGGGCAGCTGGTACTACGCCGAGCGCGACTGGGTGGCCCGCGCGGGCACGATCGTCCGCGAGCCTCCCGGCGACATCCACACGCTGATCGCCGGTGAAGAGGGAACGGTCACGCTGTTCATCCTCGAGGGCGCCCTCCTCTACATCGACGAGGAGGACAACATCGTGGGCCACGACGACGTGCTGAGCCACATGCGCATGTACCACGAGTTCTGCCGCGAGCGGGGGATCGAGCCGCTCGACCTCGACTTCTGAGCGGCTGGGCCGTCACAGACGGACGCTCTGCCTCGTCACCCGGGTGAGGACCCGAATGACGAGGAGACCGTCCGATGACCACCACACGCCAACCTCACCCGGTATCCGACCCGGAGAGCGAGATCGCCGCCGTGACCATAGGGGGCGGGATCCTGCTCACGCAGGCGTTCGCGCTCTTCCCGGGACTGTTCCCGTGCCTGCTGCTGCTCTTGCCGTTCGTGCTGCCGCTGATCGTCCTCGCGCCGCTCGTGGCGATTCCCTACGGCCTCTGGAAGCTCGGCTCTAGCGTTCTGCGCCGGCTGGCTCCAGCGGGTCGTGCGTATGCTGCGCAATCCCCCGGTCCGGCCGTCCGATGAGGAACACCACGGCTCCGACGACCGCGATCACGAACATCACCGTGAGCGTGATCCAGTCGAGGTTGAAGAAAGCCCGCGGGCTGGTGAGCCCGGTCGGCACCACGACGTTGAGCAGCATCAGCCCGAGGTAGCCCGCGGCGGCGATCGTCACCGCCCAGCCCCAGCGTCCGATCTGGAACTGCCCCTCGGGGATCCAGCCGCGGCTGCGCGCGACGATCGCGCCGATCACGGTGAGCAGGAACGAGAGGTAGATGCCGCTGACGCCGAACGACACGAGGGAGACCAGCACGTTGGTGTTCGCCGGATAGGTGATGAACCAGATGTGGATGTTGTGCTTCGGCGAGGCGAACACCAGCAGGACGAACAGCACCGTGACGAGCGCTCCCGAGATCAGGGCGTTCACCGGCGTCCGGAAGCGGTCGTGGACCTTGGACAGCGCCCGCGAGCCGGGCAGCGCCCCGTCGCGCGCGTAGGAGAAGGCCAGGCGGCTGCCCGCACCCTGGATCGACGTGCCGCAGGAGAAGAAGGCGAAGATGATCAGGACCAGCAGCATGTCCTGCATGCCGTGCGGTAGCTGGCTGAAGATGTACGGCACCCCGCCGTTCTGGACGGTGAGGTTGGCCGACGCGGCACCGGCCGGCATGGCCAGCAGCAGCGCGGCGGTCAGCACGAACGAGGCGATCCCGCCGCTGAGCAGCGACAGCCGCATGGCCCGGGGCACCTGGCGGCCGGCGTTCCTGGTCTCCTCGGAGATATCCCCGGCCGATTCGAAGCCGTAGAAGATGTAGACGGGGGCGAGCACGGCGATCAGGGCGGCGCCGAGCCAGCTGCCGCCGAAGTTCAGGCCGAGCGCGTTGGCCGAGGCGTGCTCGGCGCCCAGGGTGCTGGTCAGGAAGCCGAGGCCGTGGTGAAAGCCGTGGATGCCGAGGACGACCGCGACGCCGAACGTACCGAGGATCTCGACGTAGACGCCGAACTGCGCGACCCGGCCCATCATCTTGGCGCCGATGATGTTCAGCGAAGTCTGCAGCGCGAGCAGGACCAGCGTGATGACCAGGAGGACCAGGTGGTTGGTCGGGTCGAGTTGCCAGCCGAGCCAGAGCTTGGCCAGGGAGGTGACGTAGGGCACCACGCCGGTGTCCACCGACGCCACCGTGACGAGCAGCGCGATCCCGTAGAACCAGCCGACGAACCAGCCGAACCTCCGGCCGACCGTGTACTTGCTGTACTGGTAGAGCGCGCCCGCCACCGGGTAGTGGCTGGCCAGCTCGCCGAATACCAGCGCGACCAGGA
>DATNBJ010000163.1:0-4843 GCA_035572055.1 Thermoleophilaceae bacterium
CCTCGCCGAGCGCGAGCGCGAGCTCACGGCGCTTCAGACAGCGGTGGAGCTCGCCCGCGCGGGGGAGGGCGGTGTGCTCGTGGTGGAGGGTCCGGCGGGCATCGGAAAGACCGTGCTGCTCGACTCGGCGGCGGGCATCGCCGAGGATCGGGGGCACACGGTGCTCCGCGCGCTGGGCAGCGAGGTGGAGCGCGACTTCCCCTTCGGCGTGGTGCGGGAGCTGCTCGAGCCGGCGCTGCGCAGGGCGGATTCCCGGGAGCAGCTTCTGAGCGGGTCGGCGCGGCTGTGCGCCCCGCTGTTCGAGGGCGGCGACCCGAGCGACCTGGGGGAGACCGGCCTGCTCCATGGGCTCTACTGGCTGCTGTGTGCGCTGGCCGAGCGGGGCCCGCTCGCGCTGCTGATCGACGACGCGCAGTGGGCGGACGCTCGCTCGCTCGACCTCCTGGCCTTCGTGGCGCCGCGCGTGGGCGAGCTGCCGCTTGCGCTGATCGTGGCCACGCGGCCGGACGAGGGGATGACCGCCGTGCTCGGGCGCGGCGCCGAGCGGATCCAGCCGGCGCCGCTCAGCGCATCGGCGGTGGGCGAGCTCGTGGGAGAGCAGCTCGGGCCGCCGGAGCCGTCGTTCGTGGCCGCCTGCCACGAGGCCACGGCCGGCAACCCGTTCTACGTGGGCGAGCTGATCCGCGCGCTCGCGGCCGATGGAATCTCGCCCACCGACGGCGCCGCGGTGCAGGGACTCGGACCGGACCGGGTGGCAGCCGCCGCGCTGGCGCGCGCGACAGCCGACGCGGTGCCGCTGGTCCGTGCGCTGGCGATTCTCGGCGACGGGAGCGAGCTGCGGCTGGTGGCGGCGCTGGCCGGGATCGAGGAGGAGGCCGCGGGGAGCATGGCCGGGGCGCTCACGCGAAGCGGTGTGCTGGCCACCGACCGCCCGCCGCGCTTCGCGCACCCGATCGTGCTGAGCTCGATCGCGGCGGAGCTCACACCGGCAGAGCGGGCGCGGGCCAACGGCCGGGCGGCGGCCCTGCTCGCCGCCTCGGACGCTCCGCCCGCACGGGTGGCGGGCCATCTGCTCGAGTCCGATCCGGTTGGCGAGCCGTGGGCCTCACGCGCCCTGGTGGTGGCCGCACGGCAGGCGCGCGCCGAGGGCGCGCCCGCGTTCGCGGCCCGCTGCCTGCGCCGGGCTCTCGTGGAGCCGGGGGCGGGCGCGGAGCTGCGCCGCGAGCTCGGTGACGTGGCGTTCCTGGCGGGCGAGCCGGACGCGCTGGAGCAGCTCGAGGCGGCCTGGCGGGGCGCGCCCGACGACCGTGAGCGTGCCCGGGTGGCGCGCTCGCTGGCGGTGCCCCTCGTGGGCGCCGGGCGGGCCGACGAGGCTGTGGATCGCGTGCTCCAGGCCTCGGCGACCCTCGCCGCCGACGATCCGGCTTCACTCGAGCTGATGGCGGAGCTCTCGAGCCTCGCCCTGCTCGCCCCGATGGACCTCACGCTGCGCGTGATGGAGCAGCTCGAGCAGCGCGAGCCGCCGCCCGGCCAGACCGGCGCCGAGTGCGTCCTGCTCGCGAATCTCGCCTACTGGCACGCGATGCGCGGCGCCCCCGCAGCGGAATGCCTGGCGCTGGCGCGGCAGGCGCTGGCGGGCGACGTGCTGCTCGGCGAGGAGGGACCCGCGTCGCCGAGCCTGAGCTACGCGGTGCTCGTGCTGATCTCCGCCGACGCGTTCGCGGAGGCCGACGCGCATCTGGCAGCCGCGCTGGCGCGCTCCCGCGAGACCGGATCGGTGCTCGGCTTCACGCTCACCTCGCTGATGCGCTCGATGTCGGCCTACCGCCAGGGCGCCCTGGCCGACGCCGAGGCCGACGCGCGCCACGCCACCGACACGGCGCGCCTGCACGGCTGGGGCGAGGGACTGCCGGGCGCTGTGGGCTTCCTGGTGGACGCGCTGGTGGAGCGGGGGCGGCTCGACGAGGCCGCGGCGGCGCTGGAGCGCGCCGGCTTCGACGGCGTGGTGCCGCCCGGGCTGCTGTTCAACGCGGTGCTGGTGGCGCGCGGCCGGCTGGCGATAGCTCGCGGGCAGCTCGCGGAGGGCGTCGAGGACCTGCGCGAGCTGGGCCGGCGCTCGGAGCTCGAGGGAGCGCGCTCGATCGTCGGCACGCCAACGTGGCGAAGCTACGCCGTGCCGGCCATGGCGGGGCTGGGCGAGCGAGAGGAGGCCGCGCGGCTGGCGGACGAGGAGCTCGTGCTGGCGCGTGAGTGGGGCGCGCCGCGGGCGATCGGCACCGCGCTGCGCGCCAAGGCCGCCACCGTGGAGGACCCGGAGGAGGCGATCGCCTGGCTCGAGGAGGCCGTCGCCCTGCTCGAGCCGGCGCGCCTGGAGCACGCCCGCGCGCTGGTGGACCTCGGCGCCGCGCTGCGCCGCGCGCGCCGTCCCCGGGAGGCGCGCGAGCCCCTTCGGCTGGCCCTCGACCTGGCCGTGCGCTGCGATGCCGCGCCGCTCGCGGAGCGCGCAACGCACGAGCTGGAGGCCAGCGGCGCGCGCAGGGTGGACCGCACGCTGCTGAGCGGCGTGGAGGCGCTGACCCCGAGCGAGCGGCGGATTGCGTCGATGGCGGCGAGCGGCATGAGCAACCGCGAGATCGCCGAGGCGCTCTTCCTCACCCGCAAGACGATCGAGATGCACCTCGGCTCCGCGTACAAGAAGCTCGACGTCTCCTCCCGCGACGCGCTCCCCGCGGTGCTTGCGGGAGGAAAACCCAGGGTGGCTCCCGGTAGCTAGCGCGCCACGGCGCGGGCGAGAGTCGCGCCATGAAGCGAGCAGCAGCGGTTCTGGTCCTGGCGGCGGCGCTTGCGGGGTGTGGAGGCTCCGGCCCGGCGGGAACGGGCGGGAGCAAGGTGCAGACCGTCCAGTTCCAGAAGCCGCTCGACCCGGGCCCCGCTCCGTTCACCGCCCCGGCGGACGTGCGCGGCCGGGTCACGCAGCCCATCAGCCAGCCGTTCGGAGGCAGCGGGTCGAACCGCGTCTGCGACCGCGACAAGCTGATGCGCTTCCTGCGCGCCCACCCGGACCGCATGTACGAGTGGGCGCGCGTGCTGCACGTCCAGCCCACCTACGGCGCGGTGAAGCGCTACATCGCCAAGCTGCATCCGGTCACGCTGACGCGCGACACGCAGGTGACCAACCACGCGTTCAAGAACGGCCGCGCCGTCCCCTTCCAGGCGATTCTTCAGGCGGGCACGGCCGTGCTGGTGGACCGTTACGGCCGGCCCGTGGTGCGCTGCTACTGCGGCAATCCGCTCGGGCCGGCCGTCTACACCCCCACCAGCAGGTGCGTGGACTGTCCGCCGCACTACAGGCCGCCGCGGCAGTGCCGGTACGGCCGCTTCGACAACTACGACGTCGTCTACTACCGGCGCACCTACTACTCGAATGCGTCGTACGACGAGACCTACATCAGGCTGTCGCGGCGGGGCCGCTACCGGAATTGCTACGCGGCCTATCCCGATCCGCCGACGGTCACGATCGTCGACGTGTTCAACGCCCCGCCGCCCCCGGAGGAGCCGGTTCTGGACCAGGCGCCCCCGCCCGCTGCGACCACCACTCCGCACGACGACGGCCTCCACTGCAACCCGCCGCGCTCGCAGCTCGAGTTCGAGCGGTGCAACGGCATCGGCCACGACGACGACGGCTCCTCGTCGCCGCCGCCCACACAGCACTCCCCGACCCACACGGAGACCGAGCAGATGCCCGCCCTGCCGCAGGTCGGCGAGTGCAACAACGGCGTCGACGACGACGGCGACGGGATGACGGATACGGGCGATCCGGGCTGCTCGAGCCCGAGCGACCAGTCCGAATAAGCCCCTATCCTCGGCTGAGTGAGCACCACTGCCGCTCCTGAGACCCTGCTCGAGGGTCTGAACGAGCCCCAGCGCGAGGCCGTCGTGCACGGCGAGGGCCCGCTGCTGATCCTTGCCGGCGCCGGATCCGGCAAGACCGCGGTGCTCACGCGGCGGATCGCCTACCTCGTCCACACGGGCGCCGCGAAGGCCGGCGAGATCCTGGCGATCACCTTCACCAACAAGGCCGCCCAGGAGATGCGCGAGCGCGTGGAGGTGCTCGTGGGCCGGCGCACCCGCGCGATGTGGGTCATGACCTTCCATTCCGCCTGTACGCGGATCCTGCGCGCCGAGGGGGACAAGCTCGGCTACACGCGCGGCTTCACGATCTACGACGAGGCGGACTCGCTGCGGCTGATCAAGCAGTGCATGGACGAGCTCGACATCGATCCCAAGCGCTTCACGCCGCGCGCGATCAAGCGCCAGATCTCGGATGCGAAGAACCAGCTCATCGACGCATCCGCCTACCGCGTGAAGGTCAGCTCGTTCTTCGAGCAGACCGCCGCGGACGTCTACGAGCTCTACGAGCAGCGGGCGCACTCCATGAACGCGATGGACTTCGACGACCTGCTGTTCCGCTGCGTCGACCTGTTCCGGCTCTACTCCGAGGTGCTCGGGCGCTACCAGCACCAGTTCCGCTGGGTGCTCGTGGACGAGTACCAGGACACCAACCGGGCGCAGTACGTCTGGCTGCAGCTGCTCGCCGACAAGCACCACAACCTCTGCGTCGTAGGCGACGACGACCAGTCGATCTACCGCTTCCGCGGCGCCGACGTGCGCAACATCCTCGACTTCGAGGACGACTTCCCCGACACCGCCGTGGTGAAGCTGGAGCAGAACTACCGCTCCACGCAGACGATCCTGTCGGCCGCCAACGCGGTGGTCTCGAACAACCGGGCGCGCAAGTCGAAGCAGCTCTGGACCGACCTCGGGCAGGGCGATCCGGTCCACG
>DATNBJ010000164.1:0-10523 GCA_035572055.1 Thermoleophilaceae bacterium
GAGGAGATCGGCGCCGCGCGCTCGGGCGGCCTCGCGATGGGCATCGCCGTGCACACGGACATGGCCACGCCGCCCGTCTTCCTGTTCGGCACCGAGGAGCAGAAGCAGAACTACCTCGTGCCCTCGATCGCCGGCGAGAAGATCTCCTGCCTCGGCATCACCGAGCCCGACGCGGGCTCCGACGTGGCCGGCATCAAGACCCGCGCGGTCCGCGACGGCGACGAGTACGTGATCAACGGGTCGAAGACGTTCATCACGAACGGCCACCGCGCCGACTTCATCGTGCTCGTGACGAAGACCGACCCGGACGCCGGCTACGACGGCTTCACGCTGTTCCTGGTGGACATGGACAGCGAGGGCGTCATCCGCGAGAAGAAGCTCGAGAAGCTAGGCATGCACTCCTCCGACACCGCGCTGCTCGCCTTCCAGGACGTCCGCGTTCCGGCGGACGCCGTGCTCGGCGAGGTCGGCAAGGGCTTCTACCACATCATGTGGGAGCTCCAGGGCGAGCGGCTGATCGGCGCGGCGGGATCCGTGGCGGGCGCGCAGCGCTCGTTCGACAAGACGCTCCAGTACGCGCTCGAGCGCAAGGCGTTCGGCCGCCAGATCGGCAAGTTCCAGGTGATCCGGCACAAGTTCGCCGAGATGGCCACGAAGATCGAGACCGCGCGGCAGATGGTCTACACAACCGCCTGGCGCTTCCAGAACGGCGAGTACCCCGTGCGCGAGATCTCGATCGCCAAGCTCTACGCCTCCCGGATCGCGGTGGAGGTGGCCGACGAGTGCATCCAGATCCACGGCGGCGCGGGCTACATGAAGGAGGTTGGGATCGAGCGCGCCTGGCGCGACTCGAGGCTCAACCGCATCGGCGCGGGCACGGACGAGATAATGCTCGACGTGATCGGCCGCTCCTACGGGCTGTGAGCACCGCCGCGGTGCGGAAGCCCACGCGCGCGGACAGGCGCAAGATCCTGCGCGCGCCCGGCTCGCCGACGATCGAGCCCGTCGCCGACGGCGTCTGGCTCATCCGCGGCGGCCTGCCGCGCCTGATGAACGTGTACCTGCTCGAGGAGGACGGCGGGGTCGTCGTGTTCGACGCGGGCATCAAGGGCATGTGGCGCGCCATCACCGAGGCGGCGCAGCCGTTCGGCGGCATCAACCGCGTGGTGCTCGGCCATGGGCACACCGACCATCGCGGCTCGGCGCCGCGGCTCGACGCGCCGGTGTTCTGCCATCCGGACGAGGTGGAGGACACGGAGGGCACCGGCGGCTTCCGCTACTGGGGCGACATCCGTCACAGCGACCTGCCGCGCAACGCCCGCCTCATGCATCCGTTCCTGCACGCGCACGTGTGGGACGGCGGGCCGGTGGACGTGGCGGAGACGCTGTCCGAGGGACACGAGGTGGCCGGCTTCCGCGTGGTGCACGCGCCGGGCCACGCCCCCGGGCTGATCGTGCTGTTCCGCGATTCCGATCGCCTCGCGCTCGTCACCGACCTGATCTACACGGTGGACATGAACGGCCGCCACGACGACGCGCACGTGCCGACCTCGTTCTACAACTGGGACACGGAGAAGGCGCGCGAGTCGGTGCGGAAGGTCGCCGATCTGGAACCGGCGTCGGCGTGGCCGGGTCATGGCGATCCGCTGGTGGGGGACGTGGGCGCTCAACTGCGGCACGTCGCGGATACGACCTAGTGGACAGTGCACAGTGGACAGTGCCGGACCGGGCCCAAGCCCTGTCCACTGTCCACCGTCCACTGTCCACCGCCCCGCCGTTCACCGACGAGCACCAGCAGCTTCGCGAGTCAATTCGCCGTTTCGTGGACCGGGAACTTCGTCCCCACGCTGCCGAATGGGAGGAGGCGCGCTGGTTCCCGAATGACGTGTTCCAGCGGATGGCCGAGCTCGGCCTCCTCGGGCTGAAGTACCCGGAGGAGTACGGCGGGCAGGGCGGCGACTACCTGCACGACGCGGTGCTCAGCGAGGAGCTGGCGCGCTCCGGGTCGGGCGGCCTGTCGGCGGGGGTCGGCGCGCACATCGGCATCGCCACGCCGCCGATCTGGAAGTTCGGCACCGAGGACCAGAAGCAGCGCTGGCTGGTGCCCGCGATCGCCGGCCAGAAGATCGCGGCGCTCGGCATCACCGAGCCTGACGCCGGCTCCGACGTGGCCGGCATCCGCACGTTCGCGAAGCGCGTCGACGGCGGCTACGTGGTGAACGGGTCGAAGACCTTCATCACGAACGGCGTGCGCGCCGACCTCGTGGTCACCGCCGTGAAGACCACCGAGGAGGGCGGCCACCACGGCATCTCGTTCGTGGTGATCGAGAAGGGCATGGAGGGGTTCACGGTCGCGCGCAAGCTGGAGAAGCTCGGCTGGTGGGCGTCCGACACGGCCGAGCTGTCGTTCTCCGACGTGTTCGTGCCCGACGAGAACCTGCTCGGCGAGGAGAACAAGGGCTTCTACCTGATCATGGCCAACTTCCAGTGGGAGCGGCTGCTGATGGCGCTCGGGGCGGTGGGCGCGATGCAGGCGATGCTCGAGCGCACGATCGAGTTCGCGCTCGAGCGCGAGGCGTTCGGCAAGCCGATCGGGAGGCACCAGGCCATCCGCCACAAGCTGGCCGAGATGGCGGTGAAGGCGGAAACCGGCCGCGCGCTGACCTACAACGCGCTGCGCCTGTTCGCGTCCGGCCAGGACGCTCTCCAGGAGGTGACGATGGCGAAGCTGAAGACGCAGCGCGACGCCTTCGACGTGGCCGACGACGCGCTTCAGATCCACGGCGGCGCCGGCTACATGCGCGAGTACGACATCGAGCGCGCCGCCCGCGACGCCCGCCTCGGCCCGATCGGCGGCGGCAGCGACGAGATCATGAAGGAGATCCTGAGCAAGACGCTGGGGCTCTAGCGCCCGCGCCGCATCCCGCGTAGGGTCGCCTCAGTGCTCGCGAAGCTCCGTCCAGCCAAGGTCCGCAGCGCCCTGCGGCGCCGCTGGTTCGAGAACCGCATGGAGCGGCTCCCGACCGAGTCGCTGGCCGGGCTCCAGCCGCTCGGCAGCGACTACGGCTACTGGGTCGTGCCGGTGGACTGGATCGACTCGAGCTGGACCTGTTACTGCGTCGGCGCCGGCGGCGACATCACGTTCGAGCGCGAGCTGCTGGCCCGCTACTCGCCCACCGTGCGCAGCTTCGAGCCCGACGAGGACTACGTCGGGCGCATCGAGATCTCGCCCGAGCACGCCGCTCGCTTCAGCGCGTACCAGATGGCGATCACCCCGGCCGACGGGCCGATCCGGATGCAGCGCACCCACATTCCCGGCAGCCGCTCACTGTCGCCGGTCCACCTCTACGACACCGAGGACTACGTGGAGGTGCCGGGCCGCTCGTTGCGCTCCCTCATGGAGGAGTTCGGCGACGACAGGGTCGAGCTGCTGAAGGTCGACGTCGAGGGCGGCGAGTACGACCTCGTCCCCACCCTCGATCTGGCCGCCATGGGCGTGCGCGTCTTCTGCATCCAGCTCCACCACACCGGCACGGTGCGGGACGCGCGGAGCCTCGTCGAGGGGATTCGCGATCAGGGATTCCGCTACGTCAACTACGACGAAGCGGTTCGGCTGACGTTCGTGCGGGGCTAGCGACCTCGCGGTCGGCCCGCATCGCGTTCTCGAGCAGCCACTCGCCGAGCAGATCGCCGACCACCTGGGCGCCCTTGCCGTTCAGGTTGTAAGCGTTGGCGCAGCGCAGCGAGGGGTCGTGGTCGAGTGCGCCGCTTGCGTCCAGCACGTGCACTCCGCAGCGCTCGGCGGCCGCCCTCACGTCGCCGTCGGTCCTCTCCGCGATGCGCAGCTGCTTGCGGTAGTTGTGCGAGCGCGGGAACGGCGGGATCACCACGATCTGCGCCGCGGGCCACGCCTCCTTGAGCTGCATCAGGAAGCGCTCGAGCTCCATCGTGCCGGGGTAGTGAGTCTTGTAGCTGCCGGCGATCCGGACCCACTGCCGCAGCAGCCGATGCACGAGGTAGATGAGGCGGCCGGCGCGGCGGTTGCCGTCGGCGCGCAGCCGGTGGATCGCCTTCTTGTGCGGCAGCACGACCTTCCGGGCGTACGTGCCGCCCAGCTGGACGATGACGACGTCCGGCTCGCCGTCGAGGTGCATGTGCCGGACGAGCCGCGCCTGGTCCGGCAGGTCCTCGAACCCGATCGCGAAGTAGTGGCCGAACGCCGTGCCGATGCCGTGCTCGAGGAGGCGCTCGGCGGCCACGAGCGGGTAGCCGGGGGGAGCGGTCATGTCGTGGCCGAACTCCATCCGGCGGAAGCCGCAGTCACCCACGTGGAGAAGCCTCAGCGTGGGCTGCCCGTCGGACGCCGTGCCCGGCCAGGTGCGTCCGAAGTCGCACTCGGGCGGCTGCCCGAGCAGGGCTCGATAGCCGAAGCGCGCAACCCGGCGCAAGAGAGCAGGGGCAGACGAGGGCCCGCCTGTCGAACTAAGCGTGGACATCTCCGATCCACAACCAATATGCGTCAGGTCGGATGACCTTGCAAGAGCCCCATAACGGGGAGACAATGGCCACCCAAACCGCGCTACCGCCGCCATGCGCCCGAGGACACTCAGCATGCTCCTCACCCTCGGGGTCTTTCTCGGGGGCCTCGCGCTGGTCTACGTGCTCGGTGGCGGCGGCGGCAAGGAGAAGGCGAGCGTCCAGAGCGAGCACACGTTCCGCTTCCCGCTGAACAACACGATGCGCGAGGCGCAGGTGCTCTCCACGCTGCATCTCGGCCACCTGACCCCGCAGGACGACGAGGTGGAGCTCACGCTCGAGAACTCATGTCTGACCACGCACCTGTACGCGTACCTGTCGAACGGCTGGGACCACGGCCCGGTGGACGCGGCCGCGGTGATCCTCGGCACGCCGCTGAAGGCAGCCGCCGGCCAGCACGTTTCCAAGCTGATCCGGCACGACCCCCGCTCCGCCCTGGTGATCGACACGCCCCTCGGCCGTGGTGTGCTCGTGACGCAGGCGTCGCGGCGCAGCTTCAACACGCTGCTCGTCGAGTGGCAGAGCCGGGGCAGCTGCAACCCGCGCGACCGCAGAAACGCGGCCGTGCAGCTCGGGCGGCTGTTCGACACCTTCCGGATCGTCTAGGGAAGGATCTGGCGCAGCGGCGCGTCTATGGAGTGTGGACCTCCGATCCACACGGACCTAGGACTTCGCGGAGGGTCGGCGCAGGGTCGCGCCCGGCCCTCCGCCCTAGGTCCCTTTAGACGGTCCCTCAGTAATAGAGCGGAGCGTCCGGCCCGCTGACCCAGGCCTCTTCGCCGAGCTGCGGCGTGACCTCCGACCGCAGCTGGGTGAGCGCCTCGGGCACGCTGCAGTCCCGGGGCACCGTCCAGCCGAGGCCGGCCAGGTTCACGATCTTGAAGATCGGCGCGCCCTCGGGCACGACCACGCGAAGCTGCTGGCGGCGGCGGGTCAGGCGGCCGCCGAGGCGGAACAGCAGGTGCACGCCGGCGCTGTCGATGTACGTGGCGCTCGAGAGGTCGAGCACGAGGCCCAGCGCGTTCTGCGGCACCGAGCCCTCCAGCGACGAGCCGATGTCCGCGGCGTTCGAGATGTCCACCTCGCCGACGAGCGACGCGACGATCGCGTTCTGCTCGGCGCGGGTGCTGATCTGGGCGAGCGGGCTCATGCGGGCACCTCACTCAGCACGCGGCGGCGCAGATGCACCGTCGTGCCCTCGGGGCCGGGAACAACACGAGTCGAATCCATCAGGCGTCGCATCAGCTCGAGGCCGCGGCCGCGGTCGCTGTTGGGTCGGGGCGGGCGCCAGAAGCCGAAGTCGCGCACCTCGAGCTCCACCTCGCCGTCGACGTTGGTCGCGCGCACCACGAAGTCGCCGTCGCCCGGCGGGTACGCGTGCTCGACGCAGTTCATGCAGGCCTCGCCGCAGGCCACCTTGATGTCGTAGGACACCTCCTCGTTCGCGCCCACCGCGGACAGCCAGCGCTCGAGCGCGCGGCGCATCAGCGCGAGCGACCCCGGCTCGGCGGGCAGGCGCAGCTCGAGGCTGCCGGCGTCCACCGGCAAGAGGCGCGTGGCCAGCAGTGCCACGTCGTCGTTGATCGAGCCGGGCGGGGGCACGGTGCTGAGCAGGTGGTCGCACATCGCGTGGGGCTCGGGCGGGGCGCTCTCGATGGCGGCGCGCAGGCGCTCGAGGCCGTCCTCGATCGACTTGCCGCGCTCCTCCACGAGGCCGTCGGTGTAGAGCAGGATCGTGGACCCCGGCTCGAGCACCGCCTCGCCGGCGGTGTAGCCGCCGAACGGCAGCACGCCGAGCGGCACGAACTCGCCGCCGGGCAGGTAGCGCGCCTCGCCGTCGGGACCGCACACGAGCGGCGGGAGGTGGCCGGCGCTGGCAAAGCGCACGTGCCCGTTGCACGGGTCCACCACCAGGTAGATCAGCGTGGCGATTCGGTCCTGCTGCCAGTGGTGCATGAGGCGGTTGAGGCGCTCCACCACGTGCTCGGGCTGGTCGTCCTCGAGCGCGTAGGCGCGCAGCGAGTTGCGCAGCTGGCCCATCAGCGAGGCGGCCTCGATGCCGTGGCCCACCACGTCGCCGATCGCGAGTCCCACGCGGCCGTCGCTGTAGGGGACGACGTCGTAGAGGTCGCCGCCGACCTGGGTGCCGTCGGCGCCCGGCTGGTAGCGAGTGGCCAGGGCGAGGCCGGAGACCTCGGGAATGTTGCTGGGCAGCAGGCTGCGCTGGAGCGTGGCCGCGATGTGGTGAGCGTGCTCGTTCAGGCGCGCGCGGTCGATCGCCACCGCCAGGCGGTCGGCGGCGAGCTGGAGCAGCTGGGCGTCGTCGCTCGAGAAGCGGCGGCCCTCGGTCGTTCCCACCTGGAGCACGCCGAGCACGCGGCCGCCCTCGACCAGCAGCGGCACGGCCAGCAGGGAGCGGACGCTGTCCTCCCAGACGACCGACGTGAC
The DNA here is from genome assembly GCA_035572055.1 of Thermoleophilaceae bacterium. Taxonomy (GTDB): domain Bacteria; phylum Actinomycetota; class Thermoleophilia; order Solirubrobacterales; family Thermoleophilaceae; genus JAICJR01. Next base: position 6,985 of record DATNBJ010000164.1, read on the forward strand.
GCCGCTCGCCTCGAGGTCGTCCGCGAAGACCGGGCGCTTGGACTGGGCCACCTGGCCGGCGATGCCCTCGCCGATCGACACGCGGCGGGAGAAGGCGCTGCCGGCGCCGCCGCCGCGGGCGGCGCGCACCGTGAGGCAGTCGCGGTCCTCGTCGCGCAGCAGGATGGCGGCGCGCTCGACCTCGAGCACGCGGCTCACGCGGTTCAGCAGCTCGGAGAGGAGATCGTCGAAGGGGAGGTGCGCAAGGGCGGCATCGGCCACGGCCTCGAGACCCTGGACGCGCTTCACGGCCTCCTCGGCCCGCGCCTTGGCGTCCTCCTCGATGCTCTGCATCTGCGCGCGCTGGGTGCGGACGCGGTCGATCAGCAAGAGCATCACGGCACCCATCGCGACCCACACGAGCGCGTCGGTGGCGATGTCCACGCGGATGTGCTGCGCGTCGGCGTATGCGAGCGGCAGCGAGCCGAACACCACCACGGCCACGATGTAGGCGAGTCCGCGGCGCGGCGTATTGGTGGCCACGCCTGCGCCCAGCCAGAGCAGGAACAGCGCGCGGTAGGGCGAGGCGCCCCCGGCCAGCCATTGCAGCGCAGCCGTCTCGGCCAGCCCCAGGTAGCAGAACATGAGGAGCTGGTTGAAGCCCACGCGCTCGCGCGAAACCACCAGCCAGCGCGAGCCCGCGGCCGCGAGGGCCACGATCAGGATCGCGGTGGGCCAGCCCGCCACGTCGCTCTGGGAGGTTGGCGGCGCCATGGCGAGGAAGGCCACCGTGAGCGCCGCGCTTATTCCTCCCAACAGGCCGACGAACTTGCGCGCGGTCGGCAGATCCGCCCCGGCATGGGGGCGTTCACGCCTCGCGAAGAGGTCGACCAGAGCCTCGCTTCTGGGCGTACGAGCCCGGTCCCGAAGGGCCATACGCAGGTGATCGTCCGCACCCCGTCTGTTCTTGACCACCGGCTGCCTAAAACAGGCAGGTGTCGGTGCGCCGAAATTCGCCGCTAGAGGGCGTCGACGCTGGGCTTCGTCTCGGTCCGGAAGAACATCCGGTAGGCGAACACGAAATAGACGCCCGCGAGCACCATTCCAAGCGGCCACCAGACCGCCGCGGTGACCAGTGAGTGGTGGCCGCTCGCCGCGTTGTGCACCGTCAGCCCGAACGGCCTGTTGTCGTGCGCGGGCAGGATGTTCGGATAGAGCCCCGAGGCCATCGTCGTGAGCAGGCCGATGATGAACAGCCCCGAGGCGAAGAAGGCGCGCAGCCACTCGCCCGCGCGCTGGTAGACGAACATCGCGACCAGCGAGCCGACGGCGAGCGCGGGGAAGATCAGCCGCCACGGGTGGTCGGTCAGGTTCGTGAGCATCTCGTCGCGCACGGCGTACGTCGGCCCGATCAGCGCGACGAACAGCACGGCGTTCAGCACTGCCGCCCGCGGCGCCAGCTTCCGCGCCCGCTCGGCCAGCCCGGCGGTGCCGCGGAAGGCCAGGAAGTTGGCGCCGTGCCCGGCCAGCACTGTGAGGCCGAAGACCCCGATCAGCAGCGCGTACCAGTTGAGGATCTGGAAGAGCGGCAGGTGGAAGTAGCCATCGGCACCGAGCGGCACGCCGCGCACCACGTTGCCGAGCGCCACCCCGAACACCAGCGCCAGCGCCGCTGAGGAGAGCGAGAAGACCACGTCGCAGGCGGCGCGCCAGAGCGGATTGTCGATCTGGTGTCGCATTTCCAGTGCCAGGCCTCGTCCCACGAGCAGCCACAGCACGATGAGCAGCCCGAAGTAGAGCCCGCTGAACGCGCCCGCGTACGCCGCGGGGAAGGCCAGGAACAACACGCCGCCGCCGGCGATCAGCCAGACCTCGTTGCCGTTCCAGACCGGACCGATCGCGGCCGTGGCCTCCTCGCGCTCCTCCTCGGTCTTCGCGAGGAACAGGTGCAGGGCCCCCACACCCAGGTCGAAGCCGTCGAGGACCACGTACATGGCCACCATGAGCGCGAGGAAGCAGAACCAGACGGTGGGCATCGCTCAGTTGGCCGCGGCCGAAGCCGCGGCGGTCGAGGTCGTGGGCATGCCCTCCTCATCGGGCCCTTTGGCCACGATGCGCACGATCAGCATGAGGAACAGGATCCCCACGAAGAGGTACAGGCCGGCGAAGCCCAGCAGCGTGAAGATCCCCGTGCCGGCCGGCACCGACTCCGCGGGCGAGGCGCCGTTCCTGGTGCGCAGCAGCCCGAAGATCAGCCAGGGCTGCCGGCCCGCCTCCGCCGTCACCCAGCCCGCGATGTTCGCGATGTAGGTGAAGGGGAACGCGAGCATCAGCGCCCAGAGCATCGGCTTCGACTCGTACAGCTTGCCGCGCCAGAGCAGCAGCACCGCGAGCCCCGCGATCGCCACCAGGATCGTGCCCAGGCCGACCATGATGTGGTAGGCGTAGTAGACCAGCGGCACCGAGTCGGGCCAGCGGTCGGTGGGAATCTGGTCCAGTCCGGCCAGCTCCTCGTTCCAGTTGCGCGAGGTGAGGAACGAGAGGAAGTGCGGCATCGCGAGCGTGGACTCGAGCGTGCGGTTCTCCGTGTTCGGGTTGCCGATGATCACGAGGGGCGCGCCCTTCTCCGTCTGGAACAGCCCCTCCATGGCCGCGAACTTGGACGGCTGCATGTGCGCGGTGTTGTGCGCGGCCCGGTCGCCCGTCGGGAAGATCTGCAGGATGCAGAAGATGAGCGCCGCCACCACGCCGACCTTGATCGAGATCTTGGCGAATGCGGTGTGGCGTCCCAGCAGCAGGTAGAAGGCGCCCATCGCCGCCAGCACGAACGAGCCGGTGATGGCCGCGCCGCTCATGTTGTGCGCGTACTGCCAACCCACCCACGGGTTCGTCAAGAGGCCCCAGAACGAGTCGAGCTGAACCTTGTTGCCCGCGCCCGAGTAAGCGACCGGGTGCTGCATCCACGCGTTCGTGGCGATGATGAAGAAGCCGGACAGCCACGAGCCGACGAACACGAAGATGGCCGAGAGCCAGTGCACCGCCGGGCTGACTCTGCCGCGGCCCGCGAGGAAGATCCCGAGGAAGATCGACTCGGCGAAGAACGCGAACACGCCCTCCATCGCCAGCGTCTGCCCGATCACACCGCCCGCGTAGTTCGAGAACTTGGCCCAGTTCGTGCCGAACTGGAACTCGAGCGGGATGCCGGTGACCACGCCCACGGCGAAGTTGACCGCGAAGATCTTCGCCCAGAAGCGCGCCGCGTTCTCGTACTGCTCGCGCTCCTCGTCCGTCTTCCGGAAGGGCGGAAATCGGTGCTTCTCCCGCCCGAAGAAGGAAACCGACTTGAGCCACGCCATCATCAGGGCGAGGCCCATCGTGAGTATGGGGAACAGGTAGTGGAAGGTGACCGTCAGCGAGAACTGCAGCCGGTCCACCGTCACGTGGCTGCTCACGGCTAAGCAGGGTAAGTCATCATGCCTCGCCACCTAGTCCAGACCAAGGAGAGACCCAGTGGGAGTACTCGACGGAAAGGCGGCGATCGTCACGGGCTCGGCCCGCGG
>DATNBJ010000165.1:0-2132 GCA_035572055.1 Thermoleophilaceae bacterium
GGAGCGGGCCCGCGCCCTTGACGTCCTCGCCGCCGGCGGCCTCGTCTGCGCCTCCGCCACCGCCCTCGCGGAGCTGATGCCTCCGCCTGCCGCGCGTCCCGCCAGGCTCGACCTGGCCGCCGGCGAGGAACCGGGGATCGACGGGCTGGCGGAGGCGTTCGCGCTCGCCGGGTACGAGCGCGTCGAGCGCGTCGAGGAGCGCGGGCACTTCGCCGTCCGCGGCGGGCTCGTCGACGTGTTCCCGACGACGGGCCGCGAGCCGATCCGGGCCGAGTTCTTCGGCGACGAGATCGAGCGCCTGTCGGCCTTCTCCGCGTTCACCCAGCGCTCCCTGCACGAGCTCGATCGCGCCGTCGTGTATCCCGCAGCCGAGCCCGGCGACCTGGAGCAGGAATGGGGCGCCGAGGAGGACGAGCCGGTGATCCCGGCCGGGCTGGTGGCGCTGGCGCCGGAGCTGGAGCGGCTCGCCCAGGTACTGGTCTGGAACCCGGAGCAGGTCGTGGAGGCCGCCCGCGAGCACAGCGAGGAGGCCGCCGATCGCCTGCGCGACCCGCAGCTGCGGTCGCGCGGCTACGTGCGGCCGCAGGAGGTGGAGGCGCTGGTCGAGCGCAGCGGTGCGCTCGAGGAGCTGCCGCTGGGGCAGACGGTCTCGTTCGAGGCGCAGCCGCCGGCGCTGGCCTCGTTCGGCATCGCCGAGGCCGAGAACGAGCTGCGCGCGCTGGTGCGGGCCGGCTATCGCGTGCTGGTCTGCTTTCCGCACGTGGGGGAGGCCGAGCGCACCCGGCTGGCGCTGACCCGGATCGACGTGGAGACGCCGCAGCCGGGCGCGGGCGGGCCGGACGAGGCCGGGGTGGCGTTCTGCCAGGCGACGATCCGGGGCGGGGTCGTGATCCCGTGGCTGCGGCTGGCGGTGCTGCCCTCGAGCCAGCTGTTCCGCCGCCGTGCCACCCGCCGCGCGATCGGGCTGGGCCGCGCGCTGGCCGCGTTCGGCGATCTGCGGGCCGGCGACTACGTGGTGCACGACGACCACGGTGTGGGGCGGTTCGTCCGGTTCGACACGCGTGAGGTGGGCGGCGTCGTGCGCGACTACCTGTACCTGGAGTTCCGCGGCGACGACCGTCTCTACGTGCCCCACGAGCAGCTGGGCAAGGTCAGCCGCTACATCGGATCGGACGGCTCCGCGCCGACGCTGGCGAAGCTGGGAGGCAAGGCCTGGAACACGCTCAAGGCGCGTGCGCGAAACGCGGTGCGCGAGCTGGCGGGTGAGCTGCTGGCGCTGTACGCGCGGCGCCAGGCGACCAGCCGGCCGCCGTTCCCCGGTGACGACGAGTGGACGGCGCGGCTGGAGGAAGCGTTCCCCTACCAGGAGACCGACGACCAGCAGCGCGCCATCGACGCCGTCACCGAGGACATGGAGGGCGAGCAGCCGATGGACCGGCTGGTATGCGGCGACGTTGGCTTCGGCAAGACCGAGGTGGCCGTGCGGGCGGCGATGAAGTGCGTGTCGGGCGGCCGCCAGGTGATGGTGCTGGTGCCCACGACGGTGCTCGCGCAGCAGCACGGCGCCACCTTCCGGGATCGCTTTCGCGACTTCCCGGTCGAGGTCGAGACGGTGTCGCGGTTCCGGCCCCCGTCCGAGGTCAAGCAGGTGCTGGCGCGGTTTCGGGAGGGCAAGGTGGACGTCCTGATCGGCACCCATCGCGTGCTCTCGCGCGACGTGGTGCCGGGCAACCTGGGGCTGGTGGTGGTGGACGAGGAGCAGCGCTTCGGCGTCGCCCAGAAGGAGCTGCTGCGCCAGATGCGGCTGGAGGTGGACGTGCTGGCCATGTCGGCCACGCCGATCCCGCGCACGCTGCACATGTCCCTCTCGGGCCTGCGCGACATCTCGGTGATCACGACGCCGCCGCGCGGAAGGCGCCCGATCAAGACGCACGTCGGCGAGTTCGACGAGGAGCTGATCGCCGCCGCCCTGCGCCGCGAGCACGCGCGCGAGGGCCAGTCCTTCTACCTGCACAACCGGGTCGAGACGATCGACGAGGCGGCGGCGCGGGTGCGCTCGTGGGTGCCTGAGCTGCGCGTCGGCGTCGCTCACGGCCAGATGCCGGAGCGGCAGCTGGAGGAGGTGATGCTGG
>DATNBJ010000166.1:0-10911 GCA_035572055.1 Thermoleophilaceae bacterium
CATTGACCGTGACGTTCACTCGAACGTTGTCCGCCATATCTCCTCCTCCGCCGAGTTGGGCCTTACTCCGACTCTGCGGCGGATGCTACTCCTGTTGCGAGTACCTCAGGAGTGCGACGTTCCGTCACCTGAGGCACCGTCGAGGGAGGGCGCATCTCCCAGGAGGAACACCTCGACGGCCACGTCCTCCTCGAGCGATGTCTCACTCATGAACGCGCGTACGGAACGCCCCGTGGCCTGCTCGACGATGGCGATGAACTGGTCGCCCATCACCCGTTGGAAGCGGCGGCGGATGTCGTGGATGCTGTCGCCCTCGCCACGCTCGATCAGCGTGCGCTCCGCGGGGGTGAACGTCTCCTCCAGGACGACGACCACGAGATCGTCCTGGATGTACGTCTTCGCCTTGCTCGGCCCGCGTCCGTAGTACTCGCTGTGCAGGTGGACGATCTCGTTGGAGATGCGCAGACGCGGGTTCGCGTTCTCTGTCACCGATTTCTCCGTGGAAAACCCCTCTCTCTTTTGGGAGGTCCGCCACACGGCTCCGCCGCAAACCGGCCGGTGTGATCCGTCCCTCCGTAGATCTGACCGGTCCTGGCTGTGCCTCAGCCGTCCCGGTCGAACGTGAAGTTACCGAATGGGCGTCCCGGTGGGTTAGATTGGCGCGCCTGATGCCCCGCGCCCGCAGTCGCAAGCTGAACCGTTTCGAGCGAATGCTGGAACGGGTGGCCGCGACTCCCGCGGGTGGCTGGTTCTTCGTCCACGTCGCGCACCACGTCGATCCGTTCCTCCTGCGCGCGAGCAAGGGCCGGGTCAGCCTCGCGCCAGGGCAGCCGATCGCGCTCGTGACCGTGAAGGGGGCGAAGAGCGGAGTGCCGCGCCAGACGCCGCTGCTGTTCGCCAGCGACGGCGACGACATCATCCTGCTGGCCTCGAACGCCGGCAGCACGCGCCATCCCGCCTGGTACCACAACCTCAGGGCGAATCCGCGGGTCGACGTGATCGCTCCCGGCGGGCGCAGCGGCCGCTACCTCGCGCGCGAGGCGGAGGGCTCCGAGCGCGAGCGCCTGTGGGAGATCGCCGCGGATCTGTACGCGGGTTACGACGTGTACCAGGGGCGGGCCGGCGGCAGGCGGATCCCGGTGATGGTGCTCAGCCCCGTGACTCGTGACTCGTGATCCGTAAGCTGGGCACATGGGCAGACGGTCGCGCCGCCGGCGCCAGGAATACGCCGCACCGGTAAGCACCACCGACTACGCGGATCCCGACGGCAACATCCTGACCCTGCGCGACGAGGTGTCCCCGGGAACCGTGCGCCAGATCCGCGAGCTCGACTCGACGCCCGCGGCCTCGGGCGAGGATCGCTGGCAGCGGCGCGGGGAGCTGCTGTTCGAGCGCCTGGCGGTGCGCTGGACGATCCACGACCTGCCGCTCGAGGGCCAGAAGGAGCTGCTCGGGCGCTACCGGATGGCCGACACGGACACGCGCCGCTGGGTGCGCGACACGATCGACGGGCACGTGCGCGAGCACCAGCCCGACCTGGCCGAGTCCTAACAGGCCGAATCATCCTTTTGGTCGATGCGGCGTGCCCGAGGCTCGCCGTACGTTGAGCACGTGTTCCCCTTGCGAAAGCGAAAGGGGCAGTCCAGGGAGGAGGATCTGCCATGGGTCTACGGCGCAGCTCTGCGTGCGGCGTCGGATGAGACGTGTGCCGCAGAGGCCACCCGAGCGGCGATCGTGTCCTCGGCGAGCCTGGACGGTCGTGAAAACGGTGAGGAGCGCCGGAGGGCGTTGATGGCTCGAGCGGTCGCCTCCGCCCTCCGCTCCTCACCAGTCGAGTCGCTGGCCGCCCTCCCACCGGGCGAGCGCGAGGCCATCGGGCTCGCGCGCATCGTGGGCATGAACGTGGACGAGATCGCGCTCTTCAGCGGCGTCGAGGCGAGCGAGGTGAAGGCACGGATGCGATCGGGGCTCGGCAGGCTCGTCACCGGCCTGCGGCCCGCGAGCGCCAGCTGAGATGCCTGGCCGCGAACGCCGCCGCCTCCGCGCGGTTGCGGAAGCGCAGCTTCTCCAGCACGTGGCGGACGTGCGTCTTCACGGTGGGCTCGCTGATCACGAGCCGCTCGGCGATCTCACGGTTGCGGAGGCCGTCGGCGAGCAGCGAGAGCACCTCGCGCTCGCGGTCGCTCAGCACCGCCAGCGGGTCGTCGGACCCGTCGGGGTCGTCCGTTTGAAGCTCGGCCAGCATGCGGCTGGCCATACCCGGCGCGATGCGCGGCTCGCCGCGTCCCGCCTGGAGCACCGCCTCGATCAGCTCGCCCGGCGGCATGTCCTTCAGCAGATAGCCGGCGGCGCCCACGCGCAGCGCCGCGTACAGGTCCTCCTCGCGCTCGGACGCGGTGAGGATCATCACCTCGATGCCCGGGAAGCGCTCGCGCAGAATCGCGCACGCCTCGATCCCGTTCACGCGCGGCATGCCCAGGTCGAGCAGCGCAACGTCGGGCGCCCGCCGCTCGGCGAGCGAGATCGCCTCAGCCCCGTCAGCCGCCAATCCCACGACCTCGATGCGCTCGTCTAGGCGCAGCAGGGCGGCGGTCCCCTCGCGCATGAGGCGATGGTCCTCGGCGATCAGCACCCGCGTCGGCGCATCTCCTGCGGCGCCCATTCCTGGCGCAGTATGGTGATTTCTCGCGTGCTGGATGAAGATCGAGGCACCTGCGCGACCGGTGGACTCGCCGGTCGGCTGCCGCCGGAGGTGGCCGCGGGCCTTGGCGCGATCAGCCGCGTGGCGCGCGCCCTGAACCGGCCGGGCACGCTCGACGAGCTCGCCACCCACGCGCTCGCGGAGATGCGCTCCGCTCTTGGCCTCACCGCCGCGGTTCTGTACCTGCCCGACTCGCGCGGGCGGCCCGTTCTGCGGCGCTACCTCCAGGACGTGCCCGAGGAGTCCGGCTGCTCCACGCGCGAGGAGCTCGTATTCGACGAGGAGGCGTGGAGCCTGGCGGTCACCGGCGCGCACCCGCTCGTCTTCCAGGAGACCGGGGGCTGGGTGGTGGCGAACCCGTTCGAGCCGCAGGCGCGCCACTGGTTGGCGCTGCCGATGATGGCGGCGGGCGAGCTGCTCGGTGTGGTGATCGCGTCGCGCTCGGTGCCGGTAGCGCTCGATCCGACGAGCTTGACCGTGCTGACTCTGCTCGGCGACCAGCTCACCGCCGGCATCGCCACCGCGCGGTTGCGGCAGCAGGTCCAGGCCGCCGAGCTCGAGCGTGAGCGCATGCGGCTGGCGGCCGAGGTGCACGACGGCCTGGCGCAGGACCTGGCCCTGGCCATGCGCGAGCTGGCGCTGCTCGAGACCGACCCGCCGCCGGCGGCCGCGCGCGCTTCGCAGGAGCGTTTGCGCGAGGCGATCTCGGAGGCGCACCGCCTCGTGCGTGCGCGCCTCGTGGACATGTCGGCGAGCACGCCTTTGGGAGGCCTGCGCAGCGCGCTCGAGGACGTGTGCGAGCGCTTCGTCCATCGCGGGATGCACGTCTCGCTGGACGCGCCGGGCGACGCCTTCGACGTCGAGCCGGCCACCACCGCTGTCGTGATTCGCGTCCTGAACGAGGCGCTGACCAACGTGGAGAAGCACGCGCGCGCCGACCAGGTCGACGTGAGCGTGCAGCGCTCGAACGGCTGGCTCGAGCTGCGCGTGCACGACGACGGCGCCGGCTTCGACGCCGCCCATGCCGTGACGGGCGACGGCCACCTCGGCCTCGGCCTCATGCGCGGGCGGGCCGAGGACGCCGGCGGCGGCATCGAGCTGACTTCGACCCCGGGCGAGGGCACCTGTGTCTCCCTCCGCCTGCCTTCGGGTTAGGGTGGACTCGATGCCGCGGCCCAGCGCTGAACCGCAGGCGCCGATCGACTTCGAGCGGCCCACGGCCGACGCATTCGGCACGGCGGGCTGCCCGCACATGGCGATCCTGCTGGACTCGACCGACGACGTGGCGCCCGCTCTGGCGTCGTTCTACAACCTCGGCCTGCGGCGCAACGGGTGGCTGTTCCACCACTCGCTGCCCGGTAAGGCGGACGAGGACCGGGAGGCGCTGACGGCGGCCGGGCTCGACGTGGAGGCGCTCGAGCAGTCGGGTCGGCTCGAGGTGTGCGAGCTGCCGCTCGGCAATCCGCCCGAGACCTGGGCGCAGCCGTGGGTCCCCGTGGTGGACAAGCACCTCGCCGAGGGCTACGACGCCGTGTGGTTCTCGCGCTTCCCGATCGGCGGCGACGACAACCTCTTCCAGCTCGCGCTGCAGTACGACCGCCACTGGGACGACTGCTTCCACGGGCGCAGCGCGGTGTCGCTCTGCGTGTACATCGTGGGCGACCTGCCGCAGGAGTCGCAGGACGCCCGCGCGGGCCATCTGCGCGAGATTCACGACACCACGCTGAAGCTCGGTCCGGATCGCCGGCTGAGCGCGATGCCGCGTCACGAGCACTAGCCGGTCGAGCACGCCACTGTGCGATGCTCGCGCGATCGAAGCGCACGTCCACGAAGACGCCGCGACCATCGGCGAGCGCCGGCTGGCGGTGATCGATCTCGGCTCGAACTCGTTCCGCCTGGTGGTGTTCACGTGGGTGCCCGACGGCTGGTGGAAGCGCACCGACGAGATCTTCGAGAGCGTGCGGATCGGGGCCGGGCTCGACGCGGCAGGCTGCCTCCAGCCCGAGCCGATGGAGCGGGCGCTCGAGACGATCGAGATGTTCGCGCACTTCTGCCGGGCCACCGAGATCGACGACGTGCGGCCGGTGGCCACCTCCGCGATCCGCGACGCGACCAACCAGCAGGAGCTGCTCGACGAGGCGTACCGGCGCGGACGGCTGCAGATCGACGTGCTCACTCCGGAGCAGGAGGCCTTCTACGGGTTCCTCGCGGTGGTCAACTCGACGTCGATCCGCGACGGCGTGGCGCTCGATCTCGGCGGCGGCTCGATGCAGCTCTGCCAGGTGGCCGAGCGGCGCGAGAAGGACGCGCGCTCGTGGCCGCTCGGCGCGGTGCGCATGAGCGAGCGCTTCCTGCCCGATGAGAAGGCGAAGGCGAAGCAGCTCAAGGAGCTGCGCGCGCACGTGCGCAAGGAGCTCGGGTCGGCCGGCTGGCTCGCCGGCTGTGCGGAGCGCGGCGGCACGCTGGCGGGGATCGGCGGCACGCTGCGAAACCTCGCCACCGCCGCGCAGCTCGCCGCCGAGCTGCCGTCCTACGGCGTGCAGGGGTTCGAGCTCACGCGCGACGCGCTCGGCGATCTGGTCGACCGGCTGGCGGACCTGCCCGCGTCCAAGCGCAGCGACGTGGCCGGCATCAAGAAGGAGCGCGGCGACCTGATCCTGGCGGGAGCGGTCGTCATCCAGGAGGTGATGGAGGCCGGCGGCTTCGAGTCGATCGAGACCACCGAGGAGGGACTCCGCGAGGGCGTCTTCTTCGAGGTGCTGCTCGAGGGCACCGACCCGCCGCTGTTCGACGACGTACGCCGGATGAGCGTGCTGAACCTCGCGCGCCAGTACCACCCGGAGCCGGCTCACACCAATCACGTGGCCGAGCTGGCGGTCGGGGTCTGGGACGAGCTCGCGGCGGTGGGGCTGCACGGCGCCGACCCCGTCGAGCGCGAGCTGCTGTGGGCCGCGGCGATGCTGCACGACATCGGCACCGCGATCGACTACGACGACCACCACAAGCACTCCCGCTACCTCGTGCTGAACGCCGGCCTGCCCGGCTTCTCCTCACGCGAGACCGCGCTGATCGCCCAGATGGTCCGCTACCACCGAAAGGGAACGCCCTCGCTGGGCGAGCTGGCCCCGCTGGCACGCGACGACGACGACGAGCAGCTGCTGACGCGCTGCTCAGCCGTGCTGCGGCTGGCGGAGCAGTTCGAGCGGGCGCGCGACCAGGCTGTGCGCTCGACGCGGGTGGACGTGACCGATGGGGTGGTGGACGTCACGCTCGAGGCCACCGACGACGTGACGGTGGCCCAGTGGGCGGCGGAGCGGCAGGGGGATGTCTTTGAGCGGGCCTTTGGGAAGGAGCTGCGGGTTCATACGCCGCAGTAGCGCGTTCAGCGCGGCCGTGAAGGGCTCGGCGCCGGGTCCTCAGCCGTGGGCAGCCGTGCCGACCTGGCTGCGATTCGGCATGTATGTCAGTCCGAATCGCAGCCAGGTCCGGCGGCATCCTGCTCAATGGACCTGGTAGGCCTGAAGATTCGCCTACGTCGCCGCTCCGCCCAGCGACCGGAAGCCGGCCGCCCTGATGTAGAGCTCGTAGAGCAGGAAGCCCCGCGCTATAGGTGAAGCGCAGGCGCGGTTGAAGAGCGCGTACGCCTCGGGTCGCATCAGCGTCGTGCCCCTGCCGCCGCCGGTGCTGAAGCCGCCCACGCTCGACGCGAGCGCCGCCACCACGGCGTCGCGCTCCGCCACGCCGCCGGCGTTCCATTGCGAGCAGCGCGCCTGTTGGATCGGCACGCCGCCGATCAGCGCCGCGCCGGATGGGTGCGGCGCCGCGCGCGCGGGCGCGCGATCGCGGGTGCCGGTCGTGAAGGCGGCGAGCAAGAGGGCCGCCACCGCGAGCGCAGCTACCGCTGTTTGAACGGATCGCACGTCAGCGTGCCTCCGGTGCCGCCGATCAGATTGCAGAACGGGTCGAGCGGGATGGTGCCCGCGAGCTGCTGGGCGGTCTGCTCGTTGCGCGCCTCCTGGCGGACCGCCGCCGTGGTGCCCGGCCGCGCCGGCATCTGGAACCAGTCGCAGGTGCTGCCGTCGTAGACCCCTGCCTCGACGCTCGCCGCGCAGCTCACGAGCATCGACTCCTTCACCGGATCGCCCACGCCCACGTTGGTGGGAGCGGCGCAGTCCTCCGGCAGGAACTTCGGCACAGACGTGCCCGGCAGCGGCGGTGGCGGCGGGTCGGATGTCACGACGTTGGTTCCGGCCGAGCCGGTGTTGTCGTACCAGCAGTTCCCCGTGTTGGTGGGGAACTCGTCCCACCAGAAGTCGACTCCGTTGGGCAGTGGCTTGCCGGCCGGTGTCCGCCCCATCACGTTGTCGAAGTAGCGATTGCGGTTGGAGACCGAGGCCACGCTCTTCGGGGTGCACGAAGGGGTCGCGCCGTCAAGCGACGGCGCGCACGAGATCGCGTCGGGTATGGAGATCAGCATCGTGCCGCGACGCCAGTTGTCGAAGATGTAATTGCCGCGGACCTGGTCGTCGTTGCCGCCGGCGATCAGGATCCCCACGCCGATCGGGACGGGCACCGCCGACACCACGTCGGACCCGGGCGCGTAGACGTTGAAGTTGTTCGAGTAGATCCGGTTGCGCTCGAACACCGCCGAGTCCTGGGGGTAGCCGGGGTGGCCGCCCGCGTAGAACGAGTCGGTCGCGATGCCCGCGGTGTTGTCGTAGAAGTTGTTCTCCACCACGTGCGTGGCGTTGCCCATCGTTCCGGAGTAGCCGAGGTTGTTGTGGTGGGAGTCGCAGTGCGTGATCTCCTGGTTGAGACGCCACTTCGGGTAGAAGTGCTCGTCCCGCGAGGCGCCCGTGTCCGGCGCGCCGCCCGGGTAGAGGCCCGAGTCGCCGTTGCCCGCCGCCTCGCAGTTTTCGGTGAGACCGTGGTCGCTCGTGAACGTCAGCAGGCCGTATTCGCCCGCATAGAAGAGCTTCACCCGATCGAGCAGGTAGCCGTCGGTCTCATGCACGTAGAGGTCGTGCTCGGCGGCGTGGCGGAGAGTTACGTTCCGGAGAACGAAGCCGTCGGCGCGGTCGGCTCGCAGGCCCACGTCCTTCTTGGACTCGATCGGCGCGCCGTTGCCGGAGGCCACGCGGCCGGCGTCGATCACGACGTCGTCGGGCGTGGCGCCCGAGCCCTCGATCTGCACGTTGCAGCGGATGCACCTGCCGAGGTTCGGGATGCCGTGGGGATCGGGCCGCCCCGTGGGGCTCGACTGAGGGTCCTGGCCCGGCCCGAGCGCCCGGCCGATCAGTGCCACCAGGTTCACCGCGTTCTCACAGCGGTACTGGTACTCGTAGGAGACCGCGCCGGTGCCGTGGTCGGACGTACCGCGGTACTTGTCACACGACGGCGGCAGCGGCGGCACCGCTCGCGAGTCGGGCTCGGTGTAGACGCCCGGCATGATCACCACGCGGTCGTTGTTGCCCGACGCGGTCACCGCCGGCTGGATGTCGTGGTAGCGGCAGCGGGAGAAGAGCTCGCGGTTGATGTCGAGCAGCCGGTTGGCGCCGGACGCGCTGAGCCTGGTCAGCGCGGCGGTGGGGCGCAGGCGGTAGCCGTTTGCCCGGGCGCCGCGGATCGAGCGCGCGGCGCGGTCGAGCGAGTCGGACTGGCAGACCACGCGGGTGTCGCCTCGCGCGGAGCGGTCCAAGGCCGACGCGAGCGAGCGCGCCTTCGGCACCGCGCCTCCCGCCGCCGGCCTCACGCTCTTGTCGGGCGCCGGATCCGGCCAGTAGGACGTGCGCTCCACGTGCGCGAGCGCCGCTGACGGAATCGCCAGCGCCAATACGACCGCGACGCCGCCAAGGCGCCGGCCAACCCGGTTCTGCATGTGCCCTCCCCAGAGCCGCTGCGTTAACCCCCCTGCCAGGAGGGCCGCGAAAGCTACCCAGTGCGACTCGCGCGCGCAACAGGGAACCGTGCGGACCCGCGGGCCATAGCGCTGCAGGGGTTTTTCGACACAGGGCCAAAGCCGGTCGCGAATTGCGCGCTTACCGTCGGGACCAGTGGCCGCTCCGGCACCCCTTCCGACCCCTCGTGGCGCCCACCTGCAGATGGTGGGCGCCGTTCTCGCGGGCGAGGGTCTGGAGCGCATCGCGGAGATCGCGGCCGACCACGTGGGCGCCCCGGTGGCGGTGATCGTGCCCCGCACCGGCGAGCCGGTGGAGGCGTGGGGCGCGTACGAGCGCTACGTGCAGGCGCGGCTCGGCGGCAACCGGCCCGAGCGCCCGGCGGGCGTGGTGGCGGAGGTGGCGATCGCCTCGGGCGGGCGCGAGCTCGGCGCCGTGCTGCAGCTCGGTCCCGGCCCGCCGAACGCCGGCGAGTTCCTCCACATGGCGGCGATCGCGGCGCTGACGAAGGTCGCGGTGGTGGAGGCGCGCGACGAGACCGAGCAGAGCCTGCGCGGCTCGCTGATCGACGAGCTTCTCTCGGGCGAGCGGATCGAGGACGTGGACGTGATCCGCCGCGCGCGCCGCATGGGCGCGGACCTGACCGGCGGTGCCGTGGCGCTGTGCGTCGAGCCGCGCGAGGGCACACCGAGCCGGCTGCTGGCGGTGATCGCCGCAGAGCGGCCCGACGCGCTCGCCCAGGCTGTTGGCGGCCGCGTCTACGTGCTGCTGACCGGGCCCTTGGAGGACGCGCAGCGGCTCGCCTGGCGGCTGAAGTCGCAGTCACGCGTGGGCGTGTCCTCGCGTCACGCGAACGCGTCCGACCTCGGGCAGGCGCTCGAGGAGGCGGCGCTCGTCCTCGACGTGGACGAGGTGCGCGGCTTCTACGACGCGACGGTCGCGCCGCTCGTGCACCACGACCGCGAGTACGCCACGGACCTCGTGTTCACCCTCGAGACCTATCTCGCCGGCGAGTGCAACGTGCGCGAGGCGGCGCACGCGCTCAACGTGCAGGCGCACACCGTGAACTACCGCCTCGAGCGGATGAGGGAGCTGAGCGGGCTCGACCCGACCGATCCTCACGATCGCGACCGGCTGGCCCTCGGCCTGAAGGCCTACCGGATCACCGCCGCCAGCCTGCCCCGCTGATCGCCCTGGTGTCGAGGCCCGCGGGGCGGATTCGTGCCCGCGGCCGGCTACTCCAGCACCAGCACGCTGCAGCCCGCGCGTTCAAGCCCCACGCGCAGCGTTTCGCTCGGCGCCGTGCCCACGATCGCGCCGCCCGAGCCCGCGTAGTTCGCGCTCGCTCCGAGCGACCGGGCCAGCTCGATCATCTCCACGTGCTCGGGCACGAGCGGTCCCATCGCGGCGCGCTCGTCGAAGCTGCCGTCGAGGCAGCGGGCGAACGCCGCGTGGTCGCCGGCCACGAGCGCGTCGCGGGCATCGGTGGCGAGCTGCGCCAGGCGCTTCATGCAGCCGTGCACGGCGGGGTCGCCGCCGGCATGGCGGCGGCGCAGCTCCGCGTGGTAGTCGCCCGAGTGTGTTGCGTGCTCGTGGCGCCAGGCCACGAACAGCGGCGGCAGCAGCGCCGGGTCCAGCTCCTCGACCTTCCAGGTCGAGTTCGCGAAATCCATCATCACCAGGCCGCCGTGGGACTGGACCACGCGGTCCTGCGGGCCGGCCGCGATGCCGAGCTCCTCGGTCTCGGCCTCGAGGGCCGTGAGCGCGAGCTGGTCGGCTGTCAGCCGCACGTCGAACGCCGCACAGAGCGCCCGCAGCGCGGCCACCACAAGCGCGCTCGACCCGGCCAGGCCCACCTCGCCCGGCACCGAGGACGAGTACGTCAGCGCGAAGCCGGACGACGGTAAGTCCGCAATACGCGCCAATCGCCGGACGGCCGCCGCCATGAGCGCCGGCTCACGGCCGTGCGCGAATGCCCGATCCAACTCATCGAAGCCGGACAGCTCGAGCGCGCCAAACCGCAAGCCCTCCGCCGGCTCGACGGCCACCCGCGCCTCCAGCGAAGGCAGTGCCAGAGCCAAAGTTCGACCTCCATAGCCGTCCGAGGGGTTGCCGGCGAGCGCGGCGCGTGCCGGCGAGCCGGCATCCGAAGATGGGGGATGTCCGTACTTGGAAATGGAGGCTGGCCCCGTCGATTAGTTCCGATCCGGTTTCTAGTCTCTTTGTTATGACGATGGAAGTTCAGTACGAGCACACCGACATCCCCGCCGGGATGACCTGTGCCGAGTACCGCCGCAAGCGCCAGGCCGCCGA
>DATNBJ010000167.1:0-2948 GCA_035572055.1 Thermoleophilaceae bacterium
CTCCGGCGGCGGGCTGGAGCGCCTCGCCGAGCTGGCGGAGCACGAGCTGGGCGCGCCGGTGGCCATCGTCGTGCCGCGGGTGGGCGAGGCGATCTCAGGAGGCGGCGACCTGGGGCGCCTCCGCGGCTACGTGCGCGACCGGCTGGCGAAGCGCACCACCGAGGTGCCCGACTCGGTGGTCGCGGAGGTGCCGGTCGCCAGTGGTGGCGATCCCCTTGGAGCTGTGCTGCTCCTGGGGCGCGAGGCGCCCCCGCGGACGTTCGATGTGCTGAACGTCGTGGCGATCGCGATCCTCACCGAGCTGGCGGTGGCCGACGTTCGCGAGGAGACCGAGCAGGCCATGCGCAGCTCGCTGATCGACCTGATCCGTGGCAATCCGGAGCTGAGCGATGAGGACCTGCTGCGGCGCGCGTACCGGCTGGGCAGCGACCTGAGCCGCGGCGCGGTGGCGCTGTGCGCGGAAATCACCTCCGACCGCGCTCACTACGTGATGACGCTGATCGCGGACCGCGAGCAGCAGGCGCTGGCCGAGCAGCTCGGCTCGCGGATCTACGTGCTGATCCCGCCGAAGGAGGGCGAGGACCCGGCCCGGCTCGCCCTGGCGACCACGCGCGAGACCGCGAAGGCGATCGGCCCCTACTCGGTCGCGGCCTTCTCGTCCTTCTGCTCGCAGCCGCGCTTCTTCGGTCGTGCGATCCAGGAGGCCGAGCTCGTGCTCGACGTTCTGCTCCAGGACGAGGGCGGCGAAGGCGACGCGATGGACTCGGACACCTACCGCCTGCTCGTGCGCACGCTCGCCTCGCACCCCGACGAGGTGATGCGCTTCTACGAGGACACCGTCGCGCCGATCGTCCACTACGACGAGCAGTACGGCACCGATCTGGTGGGCACGGTCGAGGCCTATCTCGCCCACAACTGCAACATGAACGCCACGGCCGCGGGCATCTACGCCCACCGCCACACCGTGGCCTACCGGCTGGACCGCGTGCGCGAGCTCACGGAGCTCGACCCGAACTTCTCCGAGGGCCGCGAGCGGCTCGGTCTCGGGTTGAAGGCATACCGCCTGCTGAGCCCCCGCCTGCGCCGCTGAGTACCGTTCGGGGCCGTGGAGGCACCGGGACACACAGCACTGGGAGCGTGGAGTGGCGGACGCTTCATGCACTTCGGCGAGCCGCTCGAGGACGAACGGCTGGTGCCGCTGCTGCGGCCGGGAGATGGGATCGACACGCTGCTGACGGCGGACGTGTACGGGGCCGGCGAGGCGGACCGGATCGTCGGCCGTGCCTTGGAAGGGCTGCCGCGCGAGTCGTACTTCCTGGTGGGCGCGGTGGGACACGACTTCTACAAGGGCGAGCGCGACGGGCCGCGCGGCTTCCCGCGCTTCACCGATCCATCGCTGCGCGGTCCGGACGAGTACGCCTCGTATCTGCGGATGGCGGTCGAGCGGTCGCTGGAGCGCGTCGGGGTCGACTCGTTCGATCTGCTGCTGCTGCACAACCCCGACCGGATCGGGTTCTCCAGTCCGGTCGTCTGGGAGGCGCTCGAGGGGCTCCGCCCAGAGCTCACGCGGCTCTTGGGCGTCGCGCCCGGTCCCGCCAACGGCTTCACGCTCGACCTGATCGACTGCTTCGAGCGCTTCGGCGAGTCGATCGACTGGGCGATGATCATCCTCAACCCGATGGAGCCGTGGCCCGGCGAGCTCGTGCTCCCGGCCGCGCGCGCCGGCGACGTGAGCCTGATCGCGCGGGTGGTCGACTACGGCGGCCTGTTCTGGGGCGATGTGAAGCCCGGCCACCAGTTCCGCGAAAACGACCATCGCACCTTCCGCCCCGCCGGCTGGGTGGAGCAGGGCTACGAGCGGCTCGAGCGGATGCGCCCGATCGCCGACGCCCACGGGCTCACGCCGATGAAGCTCGCCTGCCAGTGGGACCTCTCGCGCCAGAACGTGGAGTGCGTGGTGCCCACGCTGATCCAGGAGGCGGGACCCGACGCGCGGCCGGTGGAGGACAAGCGCGCCGAGCTCGCCGCGGTGCCGCGGGAGCTGCTTCTCAGCCCGGACGAGGTCATGGAGATCCGCGCCGCCGGCGACAACACCGGCTGCATGGCGCTGAAGGGCGCCTCGCCGGAGCACGAGGGCGAGCCGCGGCCCGATCGCTGGCAGCTCACTCCCGCGCTCGACGAGGTGGCCGCCCGCTGGGAGATCGAGCCGGAGCGCGACTTGCGCAAGGCCGGAGTGTTGCGATGACGTGCGCCGCTATTCGATCTGCGCAGCGCTAGCGCTCCTGTTCGCCGCGCCGGCCCACGCAGCGGCCCCCCGCGTCAGTGAGTTCGGCATGAAGGTGCCCGCCGTGCGGGCCGCGTCGCGGGCGCTCGTGCTGAAGGCGCCGCACAGGTACGACATGGTCGGCGCCACCTGGCGGGGAGGCGGCACCCTGCTGCTCCGCGGGAGGGCCTTGCACGGACGCTGGAGCCCTTCGCGGCAGGTCGAGGCGGGCGACCCGGTGTGGGCCGGCGGCTACGACTACGTGGAGCTGCGAACCAGGGGGTCGCTGCGCGGGCTCCGTCTGCACTTCGTCCGCATCCAACGCATGGCCCACGCCGCGCGCAAAGTGCAGGTGCCCGCGCCCGGCGGGACCACGCTCGACGTGGTGCCGCGGTCGGCCTGGGGCGCGTCGCGCTGCAAGCCACGCCACACGGCGGGCTACGGCCGCGTGGACTTCGGCATCGTCCACCACACCACCACGCTGAACGGCTACCGGCGCAGCGACTCGCCCGCGATCGTCCTCGGGATCTGTCTCTTCCACCGCAACGTGAACGGCTGGAACGACATCGGCTACAACATGCTGGTCGACAGGTACGGCCAGGTGTTCGAGGGGCGCGCCGGCGGCATCGATGAGCCGGTGGTAGGCGCGCAGGCGGGCGGCTTCAACCTCCACTCGGCGGGCGTC
>DATNBJ010000168.1:0-3087 GCA_035572055.1 Thermoleophilaceae bacterium
CGCGATCTCGGTACCCTTGTGGTGGACGTTCGCGCCGGCGGGCGGCATGCAGTTCATGCGCGACGCGTCGTGGATCCCGAGTTGGGGAATCCGCTACACGGTGGGCGTGGACGGCATCTCGCTGTTCATGGTGCTGCTCACGACGTTTCTCGTCCCCCTGTCGGTGCTCGGCAGCTACGCCTACATCACGACGCGCGAGCGCGGGTTTTACGCCCTGATGCTGGTGCTCACGACGGGAATGATCGGGGTGTTCGTGGCGCTCGATCTGTTCCTGTTTTACGTGATGTGGGAAGTCATGCTCATTCCGATGTATTTCATCATCGGGGTGTGGGGCGGAGAGCGCCGCCTCTACGCGGCCATCAAGTTCTTCGTGTACACATTCCTGGGCTCGCTGCTCATGCTGGTGGCGATCCTCGCGCTCGTTTACCTGGTCGGGCAACGCACCGGTGTGTACTCGTTTTCGTACACCGAGCTGACGGCGCACATCGGCGGACTCGGGACCCTCGCGTTCTGGCTGTTCGGGGCCTTCTTCCTCGCGTTCGCGATCAAGGTGCCGATGTTCCCGTTCCACACCTGGCTCCCCGACGCGCACGTGGAAGCCCCCACGGCGGGGTCCGTGTTGCTCGCCGGGGTCCTGCTCAAGATGGGGACCTACGGTTTCCTGCGATTCGCGCTGCCGCTGTTTCCGACCGTCGCCCTGCATCCCGCAGTGCAACGAGTCATCGTGGCGTTGTCGCTGATCGGCATTCTGTACGGCGGCCTGGTGGCGATGGTCCAGCCCGACTTCAAGAAGCTGATCGCCTACTCGTCGGTCGCGCACCTCGGCTTCGTGATGCTCGGCATCTGGGCGCTCACGCTCCAGAGCGTGCAGGGCGCGCTGCTCGTGATGATCAACCACGGCATCTCCACCGGCGCGCTGTTCTTCCTGGCCGGCATGCTGTACGAGCGACGGCATTCCCGCCTGATCGAAGCGTTCGGCGGAATCGCGAAGGTCGTGCCGATGCTCGCGGCCGTGCTGACCATCGTCTCGCTGTCATCCATCGGACTGCCGGCCACCAACGGGTTCGTCGGGGAGTTCCTCGTGCTGCTCGGGACCTTCCGGACGTACCCCCTGGCGGCGATCATCGCGACCGCGGGCGTGGTCGTCGCCGCGATGTACCTGCTCCCGGCGCTGCAGCGTGTGATTTTCAACCCGCTCGGTAAGAGTGTGAACGAGAAGCTCGTCGACCTCTCGTTCCGCGAGATCGCGGTGCTCGTGCCGTTGCTGGCCTGCATCGTGTGGATCGGGGTGTACCCCAAGCCCATCCTCCAACGGATGGAGCCCAGCGCCCGGGAGCTGGTTCAGTCGGTGCGACTCAACGCGGCCTCGTTCACGGCGGCCCGGTGAGCCTCGACCTCGCGAACTCGCGCGACCTACTGCGCGCATTGTTGCCCGAGCTGGCGCTCACGCTCGCAGGCCTCGTGCTGCTGATCGTGATCGCGTGGCGGCACCGCACGGCCGCCGACCTGCGGGTGGCCGGGTGGGTCACGCTGGCGGGGCTCGCGGCCGCGGGCGTGGCGACGTGGTGGCTGTGGTGGCACACGGCCCGGGCGATCGGAGCCCCGGCCATGATCGCGGTCGACGACTTCCGCTTCGTCGCGGACTGGCTGCTCCTCGGGACTGCGGGCCTGACCGTGCTGGTGTCGTTCGACTACCTCGAGCGCGAGCGCCTGCTCGCCCCCGAGTACTACGCCCTGCTGCTGTTTGCCACGTTGGGCGCGATGGTCATGGTCGGCGGCGAAGATCTGATGGTCGTGTTCCTGGGGCTCGAGCTGATGTCCGTAGCGGTGTACGCCCTCGCCGGGATCAACCGCCACAGCGCCGCCGCCGCGGAAGCCGCGCTCAAGTACTTCCTCCTGGGAGCGTTCGCGTCGGGCTTTCTGCTGTACGGGATCGCGCTGGTGTACGGCGCGACCGCGACGACGAACCTGAGCCAGATCGGCGTTCAGGTCCGGACCTTGGGCCTGAACGACAGTCCGATGCTCCTCATCGGCCTCGGCCTGCTGCTCGTGGGGTTCGGGTTCAAGGTGGCAGCCGTTCCGTTCCACATGTGGGCGCCGGACGTGTACGACGGCTCGCCGACCCCGGTCACCGGTTACATGGCGACGGCCGTGAAGGCCGCCGCGTTCGCGGCGTTGCTGCGCGTCCTGGGTGAGGCATTCGGCGGGGTTCCAGCGTGGCACCACATCGTGTGGTGGCTCGCCGTCGCCACCATGGTGGTGGGGAACCTGGTCGCGCTGGCCCAGCGGACCGTGAAGCGGATGCTCGCGTACTCGTCGATCGCTCACGCGGGGTACCTGCTCGTCGCCGTCGCCGCGGGGACGAGCGCCGGCTCGGCGGCGTTCGTTTTCTATTTGGTCGCGTACACCCTGACCACGCTCGCCGCCTTCGCGCTCCTCGCCGCCAAGGGGCGGGATGGTGAGCGCGACGTGCTGATCGACGATCTCGCGGGCCTCGGGACACGCCGGCCGTGGCTCGCGTTCGCGCTGGCGGTCTGCATGCTCTCCCTGCTCGGCTTCCCCGGGACGGCCGGATTCATCGGCAAGTGGTACATCCTCGTCGCCGCCACCACGGCGCGGCAGCTCCCGCTCGCCGCGATTCTCGTCCTTACGAGCGTGATCTCGGCAGGCTACTATCTCCCCGTGATCATGGCCATGTACATGCAGCCCGAGCCCTTCGAGCAAGCCCACACGGGCATGCGCATCGGTCGGTTGGCGGGCGCCGTGGTGGCGGTATCGGTCGCCGGCTTGCTGTTCCTGGGCATTCGCCCGAATCGCCTGCTCGACCTGGCGCGGACGAGCGGCGAGGGGTTGGGCGCCGCGCGGGCGGCCACCGCCGCCGCGGCGCCGTCGCCCACGTCGACCGGTCGGTGACGCCGGGGCCCCCATGAAGCTCCCCGCCGCCGTCTTTCGCGAGTACGACATCCGCGGCACCGTGGGCGATCAGCTCACGGCGGAGGGCGCGCGCGCCATCGGGCAGGCGGTCGCGACGCTCGGCTGGGAGCGCCTGGGGCGCGCGCCCCGGCTCGCCGTAGGACGCGACAATCG
>DATNBJ010000169.1:0-7945 GCA_035572055.1 Thermoleophilaceae bacterium
CTGCCGGCCGTGGAACGCGATCGTCGCCACCAGGATCGACACCGTGAAGCCGATGCCCGCCACCACGCCGCCGCCCGCGATCACCGGCCAGCTCAGCGCCCGTTGCAGGCCCGTGCGGGTGCCGAGCCAGACCGTGGTGAGGTACCCGACCGGCTTGCCCACGACGTAGCCGAAGAAGATGCCGAGCGTGATCGGCGAGCTGATGGCGTCGCCGAGCAGGCCGCTGTCGATGTGGATGCCGGCGTTCGCGAGCGCGAACAGCGGCACGATCGCGTAGCTCACCCAGGGGTGCAGCCGGTACTGGAGCCGCTCGTTTGCGGAGATGGTGGACGCGAGGCCGCGCTGGGCGGCGGTCACGGTCGCCGGCGTGGGCTGCTCGCGGAAGGAGCGCGTGAGGTCCACGGCCTGCTCGAGCTCCGTGCGCAGCGGAGGGTAGGCGCTCGTCACGAGCCCCACCGCCAGGCCGGTGACGACAGGATCGACCCCCGACTCGAACATCGCCACCCAGACGCCCACCCCGATGACCGCCGCCACCTGGATGCGCCACGCGAAGGGGAGGAAGCGCAGGGCCGCCAGCAGGGCGAACAGCCCGATGGCCACCGCGAGCGCCGCCAGGTCCACGTGTTCGGTGTACACGGTGGCGATGACGAGGAGCGCGAACAGGTCGTCGAACACCGCAATCGTGAGCAACCGCACCCGCAGCCGCGTGGCGCCGGGCGCGACCAACGCGAGCACGCCCAGGGCGAACGCCGTGTCGGTGGACATCGCCGCGCCCCAGCCATGGGCGCCCGACTTGCCCGCGTTGAACGCGAGGAAGATCGCGACCGGCACGAGCATGCCGCCGATGGCGGCCACGAAGGGCAGCGCCACGCGCTTGCGCTCCCGCAAGGCGCCGATGTCGAACTCGCGCTTGGCCTCGAGCCCGACGACGAGGAAGAAGAACGTCATCAGGCCCTCGTTCACCCAGTGGCGCAGGTCGGTGCCGATCCCCCAGTGCCCGAGCCGGATCGACAGCTGCGTGGTCCACACCGACTCATACGAGGAGGACCAGGGCGAGTTGGCCCAAATCAGGGCGGCCACGACCGCGCCGAGCAGGACGAGCGCCCCGCCGCTCTCGGTGCTGAGGTAGTCCCGCACCGGCGCGGCGAGGCTGCGCGCCCACGCGGTGCGCCCGCCGGCGGCTGCGGCGGGCGCACCTGCTGTCTCGGCCTGCGCGCTCATGCAGGCTGGAGAGTAGGGGGCTATTCGATGGCGTCGGCGTCGGCCACCGCTGTGCGCGGCAGCGCGAGCGCAAGCAGCGCGCACACCAGGAACGCGGCGACCGCATACGGCGCCGTGTGGAAGAACGCGTCCTGGAACGAGCTCTCCGGCAGCCGGCCGAAGAAGATCGTGCCGAGCACGGCCACGCCGAGCGCCCCGCCGAGCTGCTGCGAGGTGCTGAACAGGCCGGAGGCGCCGCCGGCGGCCTCGGTGGGCACGGCTGCCAGCACCACGTTCACCAGCGGGATGACCAGCAGGGCGAGGCCGGCGCCGGCCACCACGAGCCCGGGCACGAGCGGCCACGGGTTCACGCCGTCGCCGACGTGGTGGGCGCCGGCGTCCACGAGCCCGATCCCGGCGGCCATCAGCAGCGCGCCGGAAACGAGGACCCAGCGGCCGAATCGCTGAGCCAGCGGCACCGACGGCCCCGCCAGCATGAAGCTGCCCACGCTGAACGCCAGCAGCGTGACGCCGGCGCGGAGTGGGGAGTAGTGCTGGCCGGTCTGCACCCAGAGGGCGAAGATCAGCGAGAAGCCCTGAAGGCCGAGCGAGAACGCCAGCTGCACGCCCAGCCCGGCGGAGAATGCCGGCACGCGGAACAGCCTCATCCGCAACAGCGGCGCGACGCCCGGGCGGTGGCGGCGCATCTCCACCACGCCCAGCGAGGTAAACGACGCCACGCCGGCGGCCAGCAGCACGAAGATCCACGCGGGCCAGCCCTGGCTGCGGCCCTCGAGCAGCGCGTACGTCACGGCGACTATTGATGCCACGAGCAGTCCGGCACCGACGAGATCCGGCCGACCCGCGTCCGGGTTGCGCGTCTCGGGCACGACTCGGCGCGTGGCGGCCAGCGAGTACAGCGCCACGGGCACGTTGATGAAGAACACCGACCTCCAGCTCCAGCCGAACAGGTCGGCGTCGGTGAGCACGCCGCCCAGCACGAGCCCGATCGCGGAGGCGAATCCGAGCACGGCCCCGAACAGGCCGAACGCCTTCGCCCGTTCCTCGCCGGGGAAGATCGAGCGGAAGGTGGCCAGGAGCTGCGGCATCATCGCGCCCGCGGCTGCTCCCTGGACCACGCGTGCGGCGATCAGCTCGGTGGGCGTCTGCGCTATTCCGGCACAGAGGCTGGCGGCACCGAAAGCGCCGATGCCCAACAGGAACACCCGCCTTCGGCCGAACACGTCGCCGAAGCTCCCGGCGACGATCAGCACGGAGGCGAACGCGAGCATGTAGGCGGAGATGACCCACTCGAGCTGGGTGGCGGAGGCGCCCAGGTCGGTGCGGATCGTGGGGAGCGCGACGTTGACGATCGTCACGTCGATCATGTCCATCAGCGCCGCGACCATCATCACGCCGGCGGCGAGCCAGCGGCGGGGATGGGCGGCGGGAAGTGGGGGTGCTGCGGCAACGGCGGCGGTCATCGAAGCTCCTGAGTCGAACTACATTCCATTCAACTCGAACACTGTTCTAGTTCAAGCGAACGTTGTTCTAGCACGCCGCCGCCAGAGTTGTCAACCAGTGTTCGTCATTAGTACAGTGTTCGAGTCGTGTCGAACGGAGCGGACATCCCGCGGCCGCCGTGGCAGCGGTCGCCGAAGCGCGCCTCCAAGAGGAAGCGCGAGCCGATCACCCAGGAGGCGATCGTGGACAAGGCGATCGAGGTGCTGGACGCCGAGGGCCTCGACGGCCTGAGCATGCGCCGCATCGCCGAGGAGCTCGGCACCGGCGCCGCCTCGCTCTACTGGCACGTGGGCAGCAAGGACGGCCTGCTCGACCTGATCTTCGACCGCATCATCGGCGAGCAGCACGTGCCGGACCCCGAGCCCGGGCGCTGGGAGGAGCAGCTCAAGGAGGTGGCCCGCAACATGCGCCGCGCGGTGACCAGCCACCGCGACGTGGTCGAGATTTCGCTTGGCCGCATCCCGATGGGCCCGAACGCGCTCGAGTGGAGCGAGCGCGTGCTGGCGATCGTGCGGTCGGGTGGCGTGCCCGACGAGATGGCCGTTCGCGCCGTTTGGCTGCTGACCTCGGTCGTGAACGGGTTCACGATGGACGAGAACGCCGACTACACCCCAACGACCGGTGATGCCGAGGTGACCGAGGAGGCGGCGGAGCTGGCGAGCGCCTACATCGCCTCGCTGCCCGCCGATCGCTTCCCCAACCTGGTCGCGGTCGCCGGCCAGTACCGGGCGATCGACCGGGACGAGAGCTTCGAGCTGCTGCTCGACCTGTACGTGGATGGACTCGCCAAACGCGCCTCGTCAGAATCTGCGCATGACACCGGCGGCAGCAGGCGCCAGGCCGCGCGGCCGTCCCGCCGCGGCAAGCCGAAATGACGTCCTGAAGCTCGCCACGCGCCGCTACCTGCACGGCGAGCGGATCGACGTGCAGGCGATAGCCGCCGAGCTCGGCCTCGGGCGCGCCACGATCTACCGCTGGTTCGGCACGCGCGAGGAGCTGATCGGCGAGGTGCTCGTGCGGACCGCGGAGCCCCTGCTCGCGGAGGCGCGGGAGAACGCAAAGGGGCGGGGCGGCGCCGCGCTGCTCGACACCTTCGACCGCTTCAACCGCAGCCTGGCGGAGGCGCCCGCGCTGCGCCGCTTCGTGGAGACCGAGCGGGAGGCCGCGATGCGCATCATGACCTCGGGCGCCGGCGTGGTGCAGCCGCGGATGGTCGCCGCCATCGCCGGCGTGATCGAGGAGGAGGTCGAGGCAGGCGGCTACGTCCCGCCCGTCGAGACCGAGACGCTGGCCTACGCGATCGTGAAGCTGGCCGAGGCGTTCCTCTTCAACGACGCGGTGGCCGGCATGCGCGGCGATGTGGACCGGCTACGCGATGTCGAGGCGGCGATGCTCGGCGTCAATCCGGCGAGCGGTCGATCGCGACGTACGAGTAGTCGCCGCTGAAGCCGTCCCGGTCGCTCATGCCCGGGCAGCCCTTGCGCAGGTCCTCGCAGTCGAACCCCTTCAGGTCGAGCCGCGACGGGTAGTAGAAGGAGAACATGTTCCCGTCGTGATCGGGGTCGATCGCGGCCTCCTGCCCGTCATGCCGCCAGCGGCTCGTGAGGAGCCGCCGCGTGGCGGTCGGATCGTGCTTCACGTATCTGTCGAACCACGCGGTCGTGTACCAGGCCGCGAGGTCGGCGCCCCGCAGCGACGCTCCGAACGCCGCGTTCGGGATGAAGGAGAAGTCGAGGTGCGAGCCGCCGCGGATGATGATCTCGCCGGTGTCGACGCCCGCCTTCGAGTACTCGAACGACTCGCTGGACTTGGCCTTCGGATCCGGATCGCCCGTGTTGGGAGTCGGCGGTAGGAAGTAGTCGGCGGAGATTCCGAGCGCCGGCTTCGTGATCTTCGCCGGCGTGCGCGCCGACGGGTCCGCCGGGCAGCCCGCCTCGCCGGGCGGGAACTGGCCGTTGTTGGTGCCCGGGTCGGGCGCGCTCAGGTTGTCCCAGGCCACGATCGCCTTCACGCGCGGGTCCCACTGGCCGATGTAGGAGACCCCGGCGGCGCCGTAGGAGTGGCCCGCGATCCCCACACGCGACGGGTCGAGCAGCTTCCAGAACGGGTTGTAGGCCGCGTCGAGCCCGGCCTTCACGCGCCGGTCCTGCTTCGGCGCGTGGCTCGTTCCGCTCGAGCAGCTCTTCACCGGCACGTACGGCTTCGACGGCGTGGAGAAGAAGAAGTTGAGAGCGTCCTCGGTGCCGTCGAAGAACGGCCGTCCGTCGACCTGCGAGTGGAAGCCCTCCTGCTGGTCGGGCGACTCGCCGAACAGGTCCGACTGGCCCTGGCCCTGCGGGTCCCAGGTGAGCACGACGTAGCCGGCCTTCGCCAGCGTCTGGGCGGCATACCAGTAGAGCTGCTCGTCGGCCTGCACGGAGCCGTTGGTGATCACGATGCCGGGCCGCTTCGCGGGGCCGGACTTCGTGGCCCACACGTGGCCGGACAGGGTGGCGCCGTTGCGGGCCGTGAACAGCACGGGCTTCACGATCCCGTAGCCCTTCGCCTCCCAGTCGTAGAGGCGGATGTCGCCGGCACAGCCGTCGTTGCCGTTCCAGCAGAGGTCGCCCTCGAAGAGCCGCTCGGGGTCGCCTGCCTGCGCCTGCAGCGCGCTCAGTCCGTTCTGCTGGCTGATCAGCCGGAGCTGGAGCTGGTACTGCGGCGTGTCGTAGATGGTCTGGCGCTCCTCGACCTTCGAGAAGTTCTTGGCCTCCACGACCGGATCGAACGCCTGCGCGGCCGGCGCAGCGAAGGCCGCCGCAGCCAGCAGCGACACGATGCCCGCGGGCATCACCCCTGTCTTCATCGACTCTTCCCCTCCCGCAAGGGATTTAGTTACATCTGCCTGGTTGTGTCTTCTATCACAGGGGGTTCGCGATGAGAGCCGGTGAAGCGAAGGCGCTGGGGAAGCTGGCCGGAGACGGGGTCGCGGGTCCGCTCGTGCTCGCGCGGGAGCTGGAAGCGGCGATCAGCGGGCGCACCTTCGGGGCGCTCGGACTGCTCGGCGCGCCGGTGCGCGTCATCTACGACGGGATCTCGAAGGCGGTCTATCGCTCGGTGGGCGCGGCGCTGCGCGGGCCCGTATCGGCGACCGTCTCGCTCCTCCCGGCCGACGGCCGCGCGCTGGCCGACGGCATCGCCGGCAGCCTGGCGCTGGGCGCGCTGAACGGCGTGGCGGGCGACGCGCTCGATCCGGAGCTGGCGCTCGAGATGAGCGTGCGCCGCGACGGTCTCGACGCGACCCCGAAGCTCGCCGTCTTCGTCCACGGCCTGTGCGAGACCGAGCACGCGTGGCGCGGGGCCTATGGCGCGGCGCTCCGCGACGAGCTCGGCTTCACGCCCGTGTACGTCCGCTACAACACCGGCCTTCACGTGTCCGACAACGGCCGCGAGCTGGCCGCGCGGATCGGGGAGCTCGTCGACGACTCGCCGGTCGAGGTGGAGCAGATCGCGCTCATCGGCCACTCGATGGGCGGCCTGGTGGCGCGGAGCGCGTGCCACTACGGCGACCCGGGCTGGACCTCGCGGCTCACTCACGTGTTCTGCCTCGGCACGCCGCACCTGGGCGCGCCGCTCGAGAAGGCCGCCAACGTCGGGGCGTGGGCGCTTGGCCGCGTGCCCGAGAGCAGGCCGTTCGCCAACGTACTCAACCTCCGCAGCGCCGGCATCAAGGACCTGCGCTACGGGAGCTGCATCGAGGAGGACTGGCTCGATCGCGATCCCGACGAGCTGCTGCGCGACCGCTGCGGCGACGTGCCGTTCCTGCCGGACGCCACCTACTGCTTCGTGGCCGCCACGCTGCGCCCGCCGCTCGGCACCCTCGTGGGCGACCTGCTGGTGATGCGCGGGAGCGCCTCCGGCAGCGGCCGGACGCGCCGCATCCCGTTCGAGATCGACAACGGCCGCCACCTCGACGGGCTCAACCACTTCCAGCTCCTGGACCACCCGTCCGTGTACGAGCAGATCCGGGCCTGGCTTCGTTGATCAGGCGGCCGCGACCAGTGCGAGCACCGACAGCCGCACGGCTCGCCGCTTTGCCCAGGAAGACGGCGCTGTACCGGTGAGGCCCAGGCGTCGCACGGTCGCGGTCACGAGGCGATGTTGGGCGAGCGGCGTAAGACGTTCGTGAGGACCGTCTATGTCTTTCCTGAGATCATCGCGGCATTCGCACGACGCGCGAAGACATCACGGCAGCGGCGGAAGCCAGCTTCGACGGCTGCTCAGATGAGCGGCTGCGCGAGCTCATGCAGGCGCTGGTGCGGCACCTGCACGGGTTCGCGACGGAGGTTGGTCTGACGCAGGACGAGTGGGGGCGGCTGATCGAGGTGCTGACCGCGACCGGTCACATCACCGACGAGCGGCGGCAGGAGTTCATTCTCTGGTCGGACTCGCTCGGTCTCTCGATGCTCGTGGATGCGATGGCGAACCCGCTGCCGGCGGGGGCGACGGAGTCGACGGTGCTGGGGCCCTTCTATGTGCCCGGCGCGCCCGAGCGCGGCTATGGCGAGAGCATGATCGGCGAGCCGGCGGGCACCCCGGCCTGGGTTAACGGGCGGGTGCTCGACACCGAGGGCAACCCGATCGGGGGGGCGGAGCTCGATGTCTGGCAGAACGGCGACGACCGGCTCTACGCGGTGCAGCGCCCCGAGGCGCCGGAGGATCACCTGCGCGGGCGGTATTTCACCCGCGAGGACGGTTCGTACGCGTTTCTCGCGGTGCGGCCGGTGCCCTACCCGATCCCCTACGACGGTCCGGTGGGGGCGATGCTGACCGCGACGGGCCGCCACCCCTGGCGCCCGGCGCACATCCACATGATCGTCCGCGCCCCCGGCTACCGGACCGTGACGACCCACATCTTCGACCGCGCCAGCGAGTACCTGGACTCGGACGCCGTCTTCGCCGTGAAGCCCTCCTTGATGCGCGACTTCGTCGAGCGCTCACCCGACGACCCCGACCGCCCAGCCGCTGTGGACGGGGAATGGGTCTCGGTCGAGAACGATCTCGTGCTCGCCAGGGCGTCAAGCTGAGCTAAACAAATGCACAGGTGCCTTGACCGGCACCGAACATTCTGTTTACCATCGCTGAACGCACGGGGACCTAGAGGAGGCCCGTGACTGGCCCCGGGGCACAGCCGGGAGGAGGGAGAGCATCAGAGTGAAACGGACCTTCGTGGTGACCGGGG
>DATNBJ010000170.1:0-2344 GCA_035572055.1 Thermoleophilaceae bacterium
ATCTGCGAGCAGGCGGGCGCACGCGGGATCCGGCTCGCCAGCGACGCCGTCGACCGCGCCGCGATCTGGCGCGGCCGCAAGGCGGCCTTCGCCGCGATGGGCCGGACGAGCCCGGACTACTACGTCCAGGACGGCGTCGTCCCGCGCACGAAGCTCCCGGAGGTGCTGCGGCGGATCGGCGCGCTCGAGGGGGAGCACGGGCTCCGGGTCGGCAACGTCTTCCACGCGGGCGACGGCAACCTGCACCCGCTCGTGCTCTACGACAGCCACATCGAGGGCGAGGCCAAGCGGGCCGAGGAGCTGTCGGGCGAGATCCTGACCGCGTGCGTGGAGGCCGGCGGCTCGATCACCGGCGAGCACGGCGTGGGCTTCGACAAGAAGCGCTACATGCCGCGCATGTTCGAGGACCCCGACCTCGAGACGTTCCAGAAGCTGCGCTGCGCCTTCGACCCGGACGGACTTGCAAATCCCGGCAAGGTGATGCCCACGCCGCGGCTGTGCGGCGAGGTGCCGGGCCCCTACCGCGCACACCCGCTCGAGCGCGCGGGGATTGCGGAGCGGTTCTGATGGCGACCCGCGAGCTGCAGGCGCCGCGCACCGCCGAGGAGGCGGCGGCGCTGGTGCGACAGTGCGGCGCCGACGGGCAGACCGTGCGCGTGCGAGGCGGCGGCACGAAGCTCGGCTGGGGCACGCCCGCCCCGGACACGGACATCGAGATCTCCACGAGCTCGCTCAACGAGCTGCTCGAGCACAACGAGGGCGACCTCACGACGATCGTCGAGCCCGGGGTACGCCTCGACGACGCGCAGAAGCGCTACGCCAAGAAGGGCCAGATGCTGGCGCTCGATCCGCCCACGCTCGGCGACGCGACGATCGGCGGCGTGCTCGCGGCCGGTGACTCGGGCCCCCTGCGCCACCGCTACGGGGCACCGCGCGACCTCGTGCTCGGGATGACGGTGGCGCTGTCCGACGGCACCGTGGCGAAGTCGGGCGGACGCGTGATCAAGAACGTGGCGGGATACGACATCGCCAAGCTGTTCTGCGGCTCGTTCGGCACGCTGGGGCTGATCCTTCAGGTGGCGCTGCGCCTGCACCCGCGGCCGCCACGGACGGTGACCGTGGTGGCGCGCACGGCCGATCCCGGCGTGGTCGCGAGGGCCGCCTCCGACCTGTCGCATGCATCGCTCGAGAAGGAGTGCGTGGACGTGCGCTGGGAGGACGGCTCGGGAGCGGTGCTCGTCCAGCTCGCCGGCGCCACCGCCCAGGCGCAGGCCGAGGCGGCGGCCGAGATCGTTCGCGACCTCGAGGTGGAGATCGTCGAGAAGGACGCCAAGCTGTGGGAGCGCCAGCGCGCGGACCAGCGCTCGTCGGAGCGGGCCGTGGTGCGCGTGTCCGGCCTCCAGGCCGAGCTGCCGCGCGTGGTGGGCGCGACCGAGGACGCCGGCGGCGCCCTCGTGGGCCGCGTCGCGCTCGGGCTCTCGTGGATCCGGGTGCCGCCGGACAACGTCGTAGCGCTCCGCCGTGCCCTCGCGCCGTTCCCCTGCGTCGTGCTCGACGCGCCGCAGGAGCTCCGCGCCTCACTGGACGTCTGGGACGCGGGCGCCGGCCTCGACATAGCGCGCCGCATCAAGCAGCGCTTCGACCCCACCGGCAGCTTCGCCCCCGGCACCTTCGCGGGAGGGATCTGATGGCGAAGTTCGACACCATCCGCCTGCCCGAGAGCGAGCTGATCGAGGACTGCGTGCACTGCGGCTTCTGCCTGCCCACCTGCCCGACCTACTCGCTGTGGGGTGAGGAGATGGACTCGCCGCGCGGCCGGATCGTGCTGATGAGCGAGGCGCTGGAGGGCGACCTCTCGGGCGCGATGGTGCAGCACTGGGACCGCTGCCTGGGCTGCATGGCGTGCGTGACCGCCTGCCCGTCGGGAGTGAAGTACGACAAGCTGATCGAGGACACGCGCGCGCAGGTCGAGCGCAACCATCGCCGCCCGCTGCGTGACCGCCTCTACCGCGACATGCTGTTCCAGCTCTTCCCGCATCCGGGGCGGCTGCGCGCGCTGGCGCCGCTGCTCGCAGCGGCCCGGAAGCTGGGCGTGCCGAAGGCCGCACGCAGGGGTGGTCCATTCCCGCGCCTGCGAGCCCTCGCCGCGCTCACGCCCGACACGCCGCTGCGCAAGACGCGCCAGCGCCTGCCCGAGTTCACTCCCGCGCGCGGCGAGAGGCGCGGCAGCGTGGGCCTGCTCCAGGGCTGCGTGCAGCGCGTGTTCTTCAACGACGTGAACGCCGCCACAGCCGCCGTGCTGAGCGCCGAGGGCTTCGACGTGCAGGCCCCGCGGCTGCCGCGC
>DATNBJ010000171.1:0-10946 GCA_035572055.1 Thermoleophilaceae bacterium
CACGCCGTAATCCTCGAAATAGCGCTCCGCCGTGCCCTCGTTGGCCAGCTTGAAGACGCCGTAGAGGGTGCTGGGATGCGCCGCGCCCGGCTGGGCGATCGCGGCGATCGAGGAGGCGTACACCACGGGGCGCATGCGATCAGCCCGCCGCCGCGCGGCCTCGAACACGTTCACGGTGCCGGTCACGTTCACACGTGCGCCAGCGAGCGGGTCGGCGCGCACGAACGGCACCTGCAGGGCGGCGAGGTGGATGATCGCGTCCACGCCGTGCTCGTCGATCACGCGCTCGAGCTGCTCGAGATCGGTCACGTCCCCGTCCACGCGCGTGATCGCCGCGAGCTGCTCGCCGCCGAGCGCGAGCCGCAGGCGGTGATCGCTGCCGCCGAGGTCGTAGGTCACCACGTCCTCGCCGCGGTCGAGCAGGGAGCGGACGCTCCAGGCGCCGATGGCGCCGAGCGCGCCGGTCACGAGATGGGTCATCCGAGCTCCAGCGTGGCCTTCACGCCGCGGTAGCCGAAAGCGTCAGCGAACGAGTCGAGCGGCACGCGCAGCCCGACGAACCGCTCGAGCGCCTCGGGCCAGCGCGCGCGGGCCTGGTCGAGGTGCTCGACCGCCGCGCTCCAGTCCACCCGGTTGGCGTTCACGCTGCCGAACAGTGCGCGGTTCTGGAGGATCGCGTCGACCCCCAGCACTCGCCCGTCGATGCTCACCTCGCGCGGCCGCCCGTCGATGCCCAGCAGGCAGGCCACGCCGTTGCGCCGCATCAGCCCGACCGTGTCGAGCATCACCTGCGCGTCGCCGGCCGCCTCGATCACCACGTCGAAGCCGGCCACGTCATCGGCGAGCGCGGTGAGCGGTGTGTTGCTCGTGGCCACCGGCCGCGCGCCGCAGGCCTCCACGAGCTGCGCCTTCTCGCCGCCGCCCGAGCGGCCGGCCGTCCACACCTCGAGCCCGTCCATTCGCAGCAGGTAGGTGGCGAGCATGCCGATCGCGCCGCTGCCGATCACGAGCGCCCGCCGCGGACCCCATGGCTGGCGCGCTCCCACCGCGCGCACGTGCCGCAGGCCACGCTCGCAGATCGACGCGGGCTCGGCCAGCACGCCGAGCCGGCCGAGCGACCGCGGCACCGGCACGAGATGGTCGGGCGACTCGGCCACCAGCTCGCCGGCGAACCCGTGCAGGCGGGTGATGCCGCGCTCCAGGTAGTCGCCCGTGAGGCACGCGTCCGGCGCGCCGGCGGCGCACGCCTCGCAGTGGCCGCAGGAGCGGCGCACCGTGGCGGTGACCAGGTCGCCGCGCGCGAAGCCGCGCCCGTCCCGCTCCACGACCCCCAGCAGCTCGTGCCCGAGCACGAGCGCGTCCTCGCCGTCGGGCGGAACCCCGAACAGGCCCTCGGAGATCTCGCGGTCGGTGCCGCACACGCCCACCTCCAGCGGGCGGACGAGCACCGAATCGCCGCCCGTCGCCGGCTCCGCGACATTTCCCACGTGCGTGGAGTGGGGCGTGGCCGGATCCGTGAGCAGCGCCTGCATCCGGCGGATGATCGCCGATCCGGGGGGCGAGAAATCGGCTCCCCGGACTTCGAGAGTCATGACCAAACGCTCTGACTCTCAACATCGTTCCGAGGCGGCGGTCGACGCACTGGTCGCTCACGTCCTCGACTGCGCCGACCTGCTCCGGCGAATCCTCGACCACATGCGGCGTTACCACGCGGCCGGCCTGTCGGATCCGGACTCGCCGCCGGTCGAGGTGATCGTCCAGGAGATCGTGATGAGCGTGGTCATGCCCGTGGCCGCCAAGCGACCGGCGAGAGAGCTCGAGCTGGCGAGCAGGATCGTGGAGGAGTTCACGAAGACGATCTCGAGGGAGATCCTGCTGGTGGCGGTCGACGCGCCGGACCTAGACGGCGCGGGTGCCGACGAATAGGTCGACCAGGGTGGCCTCGAGCGCCTCGAGGGCCGGGCCGCGCTTCATCCGGCCGGCGAGCACCTCGTCGCGCGCGCCGTGGACGAGGGCGAAGTAGCTCGCCACGAGCCAGTCGGCAGGCACGTCGGTCCGGAAGGCCTTCTCCTTCCGGCCACGGTCCACGAGCCCGCGAATCCGGCGCAGCGCGTCGTGGTGCGCGCGGAGCGTGGCCTCCGCGCTCAGCTCCGTGGCCGCGGCACGGCCGATTCCCTGGTGGCGGCCCAGCTCCTCCCAACTCGCGGCGATCACGCGGCGGAGCGCCTCGTCGGCGGGACCGCGCTCGGGCTCGGCCGCCTCGATCGTGGCCACCGCCCGGCTCACCGCGCGCTGGACGAGGGCCTCGACCAGTTGCTCGAGGCCCTCGAAATGCGCATAGACGGTGACCCGGGATACATGGGCCTCGCCCGCCACGGCAGAGATGCTGAGCTGCTTGCCCTGCTCCGCCAGGCGTTCGGCCCCGTCGAGGATCGCCTCGACGTTGCGCTCGGCCGTGGCCCGGCGATGGTCGGTCGCGGTCACGGGCTCACCGTAGCGGGCGTCAGTGGACGGGGACGCTCGCGCCGCTCGCCGGGCGGATGGCCGGCACCGTGACGAGCGCGATGAGCGCCATCACGCCGGCGACGATCGCCGCGACCAGGAAACCGGTCCCGTAGCCGGCGGGGAACGTGTCGCTCGCCGTGGCTACCGCCGAGAACGTGGCGACTCCGAGCGCCGCGCCGACCTCGTGCCCGGTCGTCATCAGGCCGGAGGCGAGCCCCGCCTGCTCGTGACTGACCTCGCTCATCGTGGTGACCGACGCCGTGGGGAACACGAGCCCGACACCGAGAGCGAGCACCAGGAAGCCGGGCAGGAGCTCGGTGGCGTAGCTCGCGTGATCCGGCGCCGCGGCGAGAATCAGCGCGCCCGCGGCCAGCAGCGCAAGGCCGGCGACGGCGAGCGCCCGCGCGCCCACGCGCACCATCAGGTGCGTGGCCAGGTGCGCGCCGAACCCGATCACGACGGTCAGCGGGAGGAACGCCAGCCCGGTCTCGAGCGCTGAGGCGCCCAGCTCGCGCTGGAGGTAGAGCGAGTTGAGGAAGAACGTGCCCACGAGGATCCCGGTGGCGCCGAACATGAGCGCGACGCCTGACGCGAGCGTGCGGCTGCGCCAGATCGCCGGTGGCACGAGCGGTCGCGCCGCGCGGCGTTCGATGGCCGCGAACGCGGCGAGCAGCGCGGCCGAAAGCGCGAGCGGAATCAGGGTCCGGGCCGAGCCCCAGCCGTGTTGGCTCGTTCCCTGGATCGCGTAGACGAGCAGCACCAGTCCGGCCACCACGGAGACGGCGCCGGGAACGTCGAGCCGCCGGTCCCTGAGGGCCGGAGGCGCGGCGGGCACGAGCCGCAGCGCCAGGAACCCGACGGCGATCCCGATCGGCACGTTGATGAAAAACACCGACTCCCAACCGAGCCAGCTCGTGAGCAGGCCGCCGAGCACCACGCCCGCGGCCGCCCCCGCGCCGCCGATCGCGCCCCAAACCGCGAGCGCCTTCACCCGCTGCTCGCCGGTGTAGGTGGTGGTGATGATCGACAGCGCGCCGGGGGTGAGCAGGGCGGCGCCGAGGCCCTGTGCGCCGCGCGAGATGATCAGCCACTCCGGGCTTGTCGCCAGGCCACTGGTGAGCGATGCCGTGGTGAAGACCGCGAGCCCGGCCAGGAACACGGGACGGCGGCCCAGCACGTCGGCGGCGCGGCCGCCGAGGAGCAGCAGGCCTCCCGTGAAGAGGACGTAGGCGCTGACGACCCACTGGAGGTCGGCGGGCGCGAAGTTCAGGTCCCTGCCGATGGACGGCAGCGCCACGTTCACGACGGTCACGTCGAGGATGACCATGAACTGGGCGATCGAGAGGAGGATCAGGACGATCCAGGGGCGAGCTTTCATCGGGACTCCAATCTGTGCCTTTACACCACTGTCAAGGCAGCAGCTTAGAGTGGGTTTACACCATTGTCAACCGAAGCGCGTGAGCCAGCGCCAGGCCGGGCGGAAGCCCCGGCGCTCGTAGAGCCGGCTCGCGCTCTCGTTGGCCGCCAGCGCCGCGATCACCTGGTCGACCACACCCGCGGCCGCCAGGCGCTCGTCCACCGCGTCGAGCAGCAGCGAGCCGAGTCCCCGTCCGCGCGCCTCGGCCGAGACGACCAGCACGTCCACGTCCGCCACGTCGCGGCCCGTGAGCCAGGTGTCGTTCCAGAGCGGATTGCCGCGATCGATCAGCACGGCGGCGATCGCGCGCGGAGTCTCCGCGGGGCCGATTCTGAGCAGCAGGCCCTCCTCGGCGGCGCGAGCGAGCTTGGGCCGCTGGGCTGCCCACGACGCCTCGTCGGAGGCCCACGGCGCCAGGCCCGGTGCGAGGTCGCGATGGTGGTGGTGCAGCTCGAGCCACAGCGGGCGCAGCGAGTCGACCTCCGAGGCCGGCACGTCGTCGACCCCGGACACGCTGCGCACGTCCGGCGGCCGCTGAAAGCGGGTGAGCATCACGATGGCGAGCTCGAAGCCGCGACTGCGGTAGAGCGCCTCGGCCCGATCGTTGCCAGGCAGCACGCCGATCACGGCGTCCGTGTGGCCGGCGGCGGCGATCCGCTTTTCGAACTCGTCGAACAGCAGCGAGCCCACCCCGCGGCCGCGCCACTCGGGTCGCAGCAGGATCGTCTCGAGCTCGGCGACGTCGGGCGCACCGCCGAACATGGCGGGCCACAGCGCGGGCTCGAACGCTCCCACCAGATAGCCGAGGTCCTCGCCGTCCTCGCGAGCCACCAGCGCGAAGCCGCGCTCCCCCAGCACCTCCTCGTACAGGGACCGGCGAACCGACCACGACCGCTCGTCGTCCACATACGGCGCCAGCTCGGGCGCCACCTGCTGATGGTGCGCGTGCAACGCGAGCCAGAGCGGCCGCAGGCGGTCGATGTCGTCCGCCGCGATCGCCTCGATGCGCACCCGGCTAGCGCGTCCAGTCCGCGAAGTAGCCGCGCTTCACCAGCACCGTGGGCGCTCCGCCCACGTACGGCGCAATGATCGTGCTCTGCTGATGCGGGTCCTCGAACGCCCCGCCGGTGTAGCCCAGGATCGTGGAACCATCGTGCGAGAGCGACGTGCCCACGATGCCCTGCGAAGCCTTGCCGACGATGCGCTCGCGCCCGGTCGACGGGTTCACGGTGACCGCGTAGGTGGTGTCCTGGCCGCCGAACTGGGCGAGCAGCCGGGTGCCGTCGCTGGACCAGTCGGTGGGCACGAGCCCCGTCAACAGGAACGGCACGCGGTCGTGGGTGAGCTGCCTGCGGCCGCTCCCATCCGGGTTGATCAGCCAGAGGTTGTTCTTCGGGCCGTCCTCGTGGCGGTGCCGCCCGGTCGGGCGCTGATAGCGCACGTAGGCGATCTGCTTGGGTCCCCACAGCGGATACAGGCTGTGGCCGTCGTGCGTAATCGCGTGCGCCGCGCCGCCGGCCACCGGAGCGATGTAGAGGTTCGCCCTGGGGAAGATCACCTTGTCGCTTGTGACCAGCGAGTAGATGAGCTGGTCACCGGCGGGCGAGAACGACGCGCCGGAGAAGAACCCGCGCGCTACGGTGCGCGAGGTCCCCGTGGTGCGGTCGATCAGCACGAGCTTCTGCTTGCCGTTCAGGCGCCCGCTCTGGGCGACGATGTAGCGGCTGTCGGGCGACCAGTCGAAGATCCCGAACCGCCACGGGGTGAGCAGGACGCGCGGCGCTCCGCCGGCGACGGGGATCTCGCGCAGCTCGGGGTTGTCGCCGTCGATGTTCGTCACGTAGGCCACGGTCTGGCCGTCGGGCGACACGTGGGGGAGCGCGCCGCTCGCCAGCTTCCTGGCGCCGCTGCCGTCGTCCTGTGCCGCGTAGATCGCGGTCTTGTTCACGCCCTTCTGGTAGACGAGCGTGGCGTGGGCGAGGGCGGGCGCCGCCAAGCTGAGGATCGCGGCGAGTAGGACGGTGCGGGTCGGCTTCACGCGGGCGATGCTAATGGCCGCCGCTGATGCGCAGCCGCTCGGCCTGGATCTGGCGCTGGCCGTACGAGCCGCGATAGACGGGTCCCTCGGCGCTCACCGTGTCGCCCACGCTGGGCAGGTGCCGGGGGCGCAGCTCCTTCTCCACGTCGATCACGGTGATGCCGGGCAGCGTGATGCTGTCCTCGCCGGCGAGCACGAAATGCGCGTCACCGTCGCCGTCCGGATCCACCGCCTCGACGTAGACCACCGTGCCGCGTGCGCTCTCGCAGTTGGTCGCGGCGCGAGGGCAGTGCAGGCGCGGCGGGCGCTTCGCCGGCCCCGTCGCACGCTGCGGCTCCTTCGCGCGCGTGCCTGTCGGCGGGTCCTCAGCCGTGCTGCCGCAGCTCGCCAGCGACAGCGCGAGCGCCGCCGTGGCTCCTGTCAGCAGCATGCGCATGGTTTGAACCTATGCGCCAGCGGCCACTTTCGTCCTGGACTGCGCCGCTCTGAGCGAGCGCCTCCGCCACGGCTTCGTCGTCCGGCTCGTCGTTGTGCGCGGCCATCGCCAGCGCCACCTCGCGCGTGGCCAGGCCGTAGGGCAGTTCGCGCAGGACGTCCGCCGGATTGTCGGCGCCGTGGCGGCAGTCGAGCATGGGATCGAGGTTCGCCACGAGCACGTCGTACGCGGCGAGAGGCTGCCAGCCGCCCGCCACCAGCTTCTGGTCGCCGCGCTCGAAGATCAGCGATGTGGCCGTGTAGCGCTCCTCGCCGTCGGTGTTGGCGGTCTTGCCCTGCAGCGACGCGGCGGAGCCGGCCGCGGTGCGCACCAGGGCCTTGTCCTCCTGGTAGGCCTCCTCGACCTCCGGGCTGTCGATGCGGGCCATGATCGCCTCGACGTCGAGCGCGGGCGCGCGGCCCAGGCACTCGGCGATCGAGTCGTCCTCGTCCATCAACAGGTTCGTGGTGAACCAGCCGAAGCGCAGCTCGCGCAGCGCCAGGTAGGCATGCTCCTCGGACTCGAGCCGGGCAGAGACGATCGCGCGGCAGGCGCGACCGGTGCCGCACATCCGCGAGCGGCGCATCTCGCCGAACGGCATGCCGAAGCGCCTGAAGCGACCCGGCGTGCCGGCGTGGCGCTCGGGCGTGTAGCCGCGCTTCTCGTAGTGCTCGCCGGTCTCGGCCAGACCAATCATCACGTGGTGCCACTCGAGCTGGTCGCCATAGCGCCAGCGCAGCGCCGTGACAGGCGCCTCCTCCGAGTACGCCCAGGGGCACCCCGGATCCGTGATGTGGGTTACCCGCACACTTCCCACTTACCGGACGTTAGCGGAGTGCCGCCGCCGCCCGCTGTTCGAGCCCGGACAGCTCGGCCAGCCGCGGATCGTCGGGCACGCCGGAAAGGTTGATCCGGACGAGGTTCCCTGCCGCACGGCACGCGGCCTCGGCCAGGACGACACCCACCAGGGCGTCGCCCTTGAGCGCCTCCTTGCCGGAGGCCACCACCGAGGCGCCGAGCTCCGCTACCTCGCTGGCCGCACGGGCGATGTTCAGCGGCGAGGCGGCCGCACGCGAGAGCGCCGAAGCCACCCCCTCGGCGTCGCCGCCGCGCTGGGCCTCGAGCACGGGCGCGTACGCGTGCAGCTCGGCGTCGGCGAGCTCGGCCGCCCGGGCGCGCAACGCCGCCGCCGCCTCGGTGGGCTGATCCGCGAACGCCGCTCCCATCTCCACGAGCGCGGCGGCGATCCCCACGGCCCACGCGGCAGCCGCGCCGCCGCCGGGCGCCGGCGTTCTCGCGGCCAGGGCGTCGAGGTCGATCAGCCCTGGTCCTTCGGATGCACGTGCTGGAACCCGAAGCGGCCCTTCACGCACAGGTTCCCGCGGGTCACGTCGTGGTCGTCGGGCGAGTCCACCCGAACGATCTCGTTGTCCTGCACCACGAGGTCCAGGTTGCAGCCCACGCCGCAGTAGGGGCAGATCGTGCGCGTGACCGTCTGCCTCTCCTCGTCCCACTCGGCGGTGAGCCGCAGCTCGTGCTCGCGCGAGGGCATCAGCGCGCCGGTCGGGCAGACCGCGATGCAGTTCCCGCAGTACACGCACGCCGACTCCGGCAGCTCGACGTTGAACTCGGTAGAGATGCGCGCGTCGAAGCCGCGGCCCGCCACGTGGATGGCGAAGGTGTTCTGGTACTGCTCGCCGCAGGCGTCGACGCACTTGTAACAGAGGATGCACTTCGAGTAGTCGCGCACGTAGAGGTCGTTGTCGACCTTCACCGGCTGGTGCACCGTGGCCGCGGTCTGGCCGTCCGGCACCTCGTGGTGGCCGGCGCGCTTGCGGTCGCGGTCGGAATCGGGCGGGGCGGGTGGCCCGTAGCGGTCCGGCTCCGCGCCGTACTGGCCCACGTAGAGCTGCGCCTCGGGAGCGGTGGAGAGGTCCACGCTCGAGGCCAGGAACTCCATGACCATCTTGCGCGAGTGGCGCACGCGCTCGGAGTCGGTGCGCACCTTCATGCCGTCCTCCGCGAGCCGCGAGCAGGCCGGCGCGAGCACCCGCGCTCCCTCCAGCTCCACCACGCAGACGCGGCACACGTTGGCGGGGCGCAGCGTCTCGCCGTAGCAGAGCGTGGGCGTGTCGATCCCGACCGCGCGGCACGCGTCGAGGATGGTCGAACCCTCCGCCACGGACACGGGCTTGCCGTCGATCTCGAGGTCGATCATCCGCGCCTGCGGCTTCGCGCCGTTGGTCCTCATGAGAAGGCCCCCAGCTTCACCGCTGATTTCAGTGCCGAGTACGCGGTCTGCCCGAGGCCGCAGATCGAGGCGTCGGTCATGCAGTCCCCGATCTCGTCGAGCAGCGCCAGCTCGTCGGCCACGCTGCCGCGGGTGCGACCGGAGATCAGCCGCGCAAGCGCCTCCTCCTGCCGCACCGTGCCCACGCGGCAGGGCACGCACTGGCCGCACGACTCGTCGCGGAAGAACGCCGCGATGCGCAGAAGCATGCGCGGGATGTCCACCCGGTCGTCGAGCAGCATCACCACGCCGGACCCGAGGGTGGTGCCGCGCTCGCGCGCCGCTTCGATGGTGAGGTCGAGATCCAAAGCATCGGGACCGACGAACGCGCCGGCCGCGCCGCCGAGCAGGATCGCCTGGAGCGGCCGCCCGCCCGCGACGCCCCCCGCCAGCTCGACGAGGTCGCCCAGCGTCGTGCCGAAGGGCACCTCGTAGACGCCCGGCCGCTCCACGCAGCCGGACAGGCAGAAGAGCCGCGGGCCGCGCGAGATCCCCGAGCCGATCGACGCGAACGCCGGTCCGCCCTCGAGCACGATCTGCAGCACGTTGACGAGCGTCTCGACGTTGTTCACCACCGTGGGCTTGCCGAACAGCCCGCTCGTGACCGGGAAGGGCGGCTTCGAGCGCGGCTCGCCGCGGAAGCCCTCGATGGAGTTGAAGATCGCGGTCTCCTCGCCGCAGATGTAGGCGCCGGCGCCCGAGCGGATCTCGATGTCGAAGGAGAAGCCCTCGTGCCCGAACACGTCGTCGCCCAGGAACCCGTGCGCGCGGGCCAGCTCGATCGCGTGGCCGAGGATGTGGTGCGCCTGCGGGTACTCGCCGCGGAGGTACACGTAGCCCTTCTCGCAGCCGGTGGCGAACGCCGCGATCGTCATCGACTCGATCAGCGAGAACGGGTCGCCCTCCATCACCACGCGGTCCTTGAAGGTGCCGGGCTCGGACTCGTCGGCGTTGGCCACCACGTAGTGGGGCCGCACCGGCTGGTGCGCCACCGCCTCCCACTTCACGCCGGTGGGGAACGCGGCGCCGCCGCGCCCCACGAGGCCCGAGTCCTTCACCTCGCGGATCACGCCCTCGGGGCCGAGCTCGAAGGCGCGGCGCAGTGCCGCGTAGCCGCCGTGGGAGCGGTAGTCGTCGAGGCTGCCGGGGCTCACGACCCCGACGCGGCGCAGCAGGCGCAACGACGGGTCGCCAACCTGCGGCACGGTCGCCGGCGGATCCCACTCGGCGCCCTCCCCGTGAAGGGCGCGCACGAGCTCGTCCGCGTTCGCCGGCGCCACCACGTGCTCCTCCGGCGCCTGGCCGGCGAAGGTGAGGACCGCGGCGGGGGCGCGATCGCACTGGCCGAGGCAGGGCGAGCGAAGCCAGGTCACACCGGAGTCCGAATCCTCCGGACCCAGCCGCTGCTCGAGCTGCGCGATCAGCTCGTCCGACCCGGCGCAGCGGCAGGCCACGTCGTCGCATACGTGCACCACACGCGGCGCTCGCGGCTCGACGGTCAACAGCCCGTAGAACGTCGCGACCCCGTAGACGTCCGCGTGCGGAACCGTGAGCCGCTCGGCGATGTGCTCGAGCGCGCCCTCGCTGATCCAGCCAACGCGTGCTTGGACCGCCTGGAGAACCGGCAGCAGGAGGTGCCGTTGCGCACGGGCATCGTGGCCGCCGTGCGCGATGTGGCCCTCGAACTCGTACGTGCGGTCACCGCCCTCCCAGCGCGACACGGCAGGGCCCAGCACGGTGGCCACGGCGTCGCGCTCCTCCACGGTCGCGCCGATCGTGCCCTGCCGGAGATCCATCAGGCCAGGTCCGCCACCGCTGCTTCGGCCTCGCGCGCGGGCGCGGCGATCTTCTCCACGCGGATCGCCGCCGCCTTGAACTCGGCGGTGCCGGAGCGCGGGTCGGTGGCATCGATCGTGAGCTGGTTGGTGTCCACCTGGTCGGGGAAGTGGAGCGTCATGAACGCGAGCCCCGGCCGCAGCGACTTGTCCACCCGCACGGGCGCCTCCACGGAGCCGCGCCGGGAGCTGACGCGCACGATCTCGCCCTCCTCCACGCCGAGCTGCTCTACGTCCTCGGGGGAGAGCTCGAGCGCCTCGCCGCGGTGGAGCGGCGAGCGGTAGAGGTTCGACTGCACGCCGGTGTTGTAGGACTCGAGCCGGCGGCCGGTGGTCAGGCGGATGGGGAACTCGGCGTCGAGCGCCTCGACCGGCGGGTCGTGCTC
>DATNBJ010000172.1:0-2849 GCA_035572055.1 Thermoleophilaceae bacterium
CGTCTACAAGAAGATTCGCGAGCTTCCCGCTCGCTGTGAGGTCGAGGACTTCATCTCCTGTGGCCTCGAGGCGCTGATCAACTCGATCGACCGCTACGACCCGGAGAAGGGCGCCACGCTCGAGCAGTTCGCCTGGACCCGCATCCACGGCGCGGTGCTCGACGAGCTGCGCCGCCAGGACTGGGCGCCGCGTTCGCTGCGCCGCTGGGAGCGCGACATCGCCAAGGCCCGCGAGGCCTACGTCGCCCTGCACGGCCGGCGGCCCTCACGTGAGGAACTGGCCGACGCTCTGGCGACCACTCCCGAGGAGCTCTCGGTCCGCGAGCACGAGATCAGCACTTCCGAGCTGACCTCGCTGAACACCCTGGTCGTGAGCGACGAGGAGACCACGGTCGAGCGCATCGACACGCTGGTGTCCGAGGACACCCGCGTCGAGCCCGAGGCCGCGGCCACGACGACCGCCGCCAAGGAGCGCTTCCGCGAGGCCTTCGCGAAGCTCCCCGACCGCGAGCGCGAGGTGGCCGTCCTCCTCTACGTGAAGAACCTCACCCTGCGCGAGATCGGCGAGGTGCTCGGCGTCTCGGAATCGCGCGTCTGCCAGATCCATTCGGGGTTGAAGCGCAAGCTGAAGGACGAGTTGAAGGACGAGGCGCTGCTGTTCGTCGAGGCGGCGTAGTTCGTGACTCGTGACTCGTGATTCGTGACTCGTCTAAGCCCGAGTCACGAGTCACGAGTCACGAGGTCAAGCCTGTAAGCCCAGGCAAGCGCCTCGGCCACAGCGACCCACAACTCCTCGGGCACTTCCCTTCCTAG
This sequence comes from Thermoleophilaceae bacterium, assembly GCA_035572055.1. GTDB lineage: Bacteria > Actinomycetota > Thermoleophilia > Solirubrobacterales > Thermoleophilaceae > JAICJR01. Next base: position 814 of record DATNBJ010000172.1, read on the forward strand.
CTCGAGACCGGAGAGTGCCTCCGCGAGGGCATCGTCCTCGCGGATCGGCACTCCCGCCTCTTTCGCGGCGGCCAGGATCCTCTCGGCGATCAGGCCGCGGCCGGCCGCCACCACCTTCGGGGAGCCGCTGCCCTCGTAGCGCAGCGCCGCCGCCTTCTTCCTAGGCGTAGGCATCGAACGGGTCCTGCCGGGGACTCACCGCCACCTGCACCGAGCGCCCGGTGGCCTTGGCGAGCGCCTCGCGCAGCTCCTCCATCCCCGCCCGGGCGAGGTCGTGCGGCACCCCCTGTGCAGCCTTCACACCGACCATGAGCGAGCCGCCTTCGATCGCGAGCCGGAAATCCACCGCGCCGAGAGCCGGCGAGCGGTAGGTGATCGCCACGGTCGCCGCACCGCGCTCGCGCCGCCCCTCCCCCTCGCGCTCGTCCACCACGAGCTGCGCCAGCCGCCCGCCGGGCAGGGGGACGGGCACCACGGTGGGATCGGGCTGCTGCGCCGCGGCCTCCTCCACGAGCTTCATCACCACCCGGTCGGAGCTGGCTTCCATCACCTGGAGACGCAGCTTGTCGCCCGCCTTCACCTGGTCGGGAAGCTGGGCCGAGAGCGGATGCCCGGCCAGCATCAGGATGCCGCGCTGGCCGCTGCGCTCGGCCACGCGTGCCGCGAGCAACATGCCCGGCCGCAGCACCAGGTCGGGCAGTTCGACGCGCAGCAGCGCCGGATCGACGAAGACGCGCATCTCAAGGATCATGACGGATGGCCGATCACCCGGGCCAATGGAGCGAGGGCTCTACATCGCCGCTTCGGGGATGCTCGCTGAGCAGGTTCGCCAGAACCAGATCGCCAACGATCTCGCGAACGCTTCCACCCCCGGCTACAAGGCCGACCGCTCGAGCCAGCAGGCTTTCGCGGATCTTCTGCTCCAGAACAGCGCCACCGGTCAGACGATCGGCCCGCTGGGCCTGGGCGTGACGATCGCCCAGACCACCACCGACCTGACCGGCGCCCCCGTGCGCGACACGGGCGAGCCGCTCGACTTCGCCATCGAGGGCGACGGCTTCTTCCAGGTCCGCACCGCACAGGGCAACCGCTTCACACGCGACGGCCAGTTCATGCGCGCGGCGAACGGCACCCTGACCGACGCCCTCGGCAACCCCGTGCTGAACCAGCGCGGCGGCACCATCCAGGTGCAGGCCGACGGCACCGTCGCCGCGGGTTCGATCGGCGTCTTCAACGTCACGAACCCGCAGAAGCAGGGCGACTCGCTCTTCAGCGGCAGCGCAAACGGCACAGCGACCGGCCAGGTCCGCTCCGGAGCCCTCGAGGGCTCCGGCACCGACCCGGCCCGCTCGATGGTCGACATGATCACCTCCTACCGCGCCTATGAAGCAGGGCAGAAGGTGATCCGGACCATTGATGAGACGCTGAACAAGGCTGTTACGCAGGTTCCTTCGATTAGCGGGTAGTTGGCCAGTCCCTAGTCGCTAGTCCCTAGACCTGTTGACCAAAGTTCTAGGGACTAGGGACTAGGGACTAGGGACTGGCCCGGACAAACGTCCACCCCCCTAAAGGCCGCAGCCCTCCGGCCGACTACTCCGTCCGACCATTGGAATCCGGCTGGACCGCTTTTGCGGGGGCCGCTTCCGAACTTCCGAACAAGGAATTTCAGGAATGCTGGAGGGCTTGTACTCCGCCGCCGCAGGTATGGCGGCACAGCAGCAGCGTCTCGACGCCACTGCCAACGACCTGGCCAACGTCAATACGACGGGCTACAAGACGGAGCGGATCGGCTTCCGCGACCTGCTCTACATCCAGGCCGGCCGCGGCGCGGGCGACCAGGTGTTCGAGGGCGCGGGCGCAGCCGACACCAACCTCGGCCGCTCGCTCACGCAGGGCGCGCTGCAGAACACCGGCCGCATGCTCGACGTGGCCATCGAGGGCCCCGGCTTCATCCGCGTGCGCCACAACGGCGCGGACGCGCTCACGCGCGACGGCTCGCTCCAGGTGAACGCCGCCGGCCAGCTTCAGACTTCCAC
>DATNBJ010000173.1:0-3192 GCA_035572055.1 Thermoleophilaceae bacterium
CTCCCCCACGCCCGCGTCCACGCCGAGGCGCGCGAGGCCCGCCTGCATCAGACCCGACCACTCCTCGAAGCGCGGGTAGATGTGCGCCTGCGGCTCGCTGTCGGGGCGCACGTGGGCAATCGCGATCGTGCCCTCGTGGAACACCGCGGCCCGGCCGCCGGCCAGGCGCTCGATCGCCTCGAAGCCGTTGTCCCGCGCGGCTCGCACGGCCGCGGCGTAGTGCCTGCCCGCCACATCCTGCCGGCCGAACGCCACCATCGCGGGCGGCCGTGTCATTCGTAGCGTCTCCGGCAGCTCGCCGGCCGCGACCCGGTCGAGGATCGCGCGCGAAACCGCGACGTCCAGCGCCGGGTCGTCCTGGAACGCCCGGCGGTGGAGCCTCAGCGGTTGCGACAACCTACGCGCGCGGGTCCAGGTCGAGCGCGCAGGAGTTGATGCAGTAGCGCTGGCCGGTCGGGCCGGGGCCGTCCGGGAACACGTGGCCGAGGTGGCCGCCGCACGTGCCGCACGTCACTTCCGTGCGAACCATTCCGTGGCTGCGGTCCTCGTGCACCTCGATGTTCGCGTTCTGCCCTGGCTCGGTGAAGCTCGGCCAGCCGGTGCCGGAGTCGAACTTGGCGTCCGAGCTGAACAGCTCGGCTCCGCAGCCCGCACAGCGGTAGATCCCATCGTCCTTCACGTTCACGTACCGGCCGGTGAACGGCCGCTCCGTGCCCTTCTGACGCAGGGTCTCGTACTGCTCCGGCGAGAGCTGCTCACGCCATTCCTGATCTGTCTTCTCGATCTTCGTTGTCATGAATAGATCGTAGTCAGCCGTCGGGAAACGGCTGGATCGGAATGCCGTGATCGGTCTCGCGCATTCCGATCTCGTAGGTGGCGCCGCTCGGGGTGTGGAGCTGGAGGTCCGGCTGGCCGTCGCGCTGCACGGTCAGGCGCATCTCGGCGATCGAGCAGTTGGCGGTGTTGTGCTCCGAGCCGCCGGGGTCGGCGTACACCCAGCCCACGAAGTTCTTCTTCTCCGAGCCCACGTTGCCCAGGACGGTGATCCCGTCGCCCGGGAGCTTGAACTGGCACCCGGTGGGCGACTCGTTCATCTCGGTCGAGCGGATGCGCTCGGCCCCGCCCAGCGGGTAGCGCTTCCCCTCGAGGGAGATCGCCCCGCTCGCGATCCACGGCGTGGTGAGTGGGCCCACCTTCACGCGGCCGACCGCCACGTCGAGCCAGGTGTCGATGCCCTCGCCCTCGAAGCCGATGCCGTGCATCCACACCCAGCGCTCCGCATGCTCCGTGCCCCAGTTGTGGCCCACCATGCCGGGCCAGCGGTCCAGGTCCACGCTGCGCCCGCCGATCGACACGCCGCCGCTGATCAGCGCCGCCGGGTGCGGGCTCAGCGTCTTGGTGCGCGGGATCTTGGCCGTGTACATCCAGCCGCGGGGCAGGTGGAGCAGCGCGGGCGCCCCGTCGCCGATCTGGAGGTCCCAGGTCGCCGGGCCGGCCGAGCCGAGCACGCCGTCCCTGGCGAACCTGCTGTGCGCGATCTCTATGTACCTGTCCCCGCCGGCGTCGAGCTCGGGGACCGTGACCTTCGTGGCCTGCGGACCGTCCGCGTTCGCGTCGAACAGCGTGAACCAGAGCGAGCCGTCGGGCTGCGCGCCCGGGCGCTTGTGCACCGTGTAGCGGATCCAGACTCCGAGCGGCTCGGCTGGATGCGCTGCACGCAGGTAGTAGCTCTCGTAGAAGCCCGCCGACGGCTGGACGTCCGGGAAGCGGGCGCGAGTTGGGTCCTCCATCCCGCGCGGAACCCTAAGTGATACAAACGCGCGGATGGCGGGACCCGGCGTGATGCTCATCACCGGTGCAAGCACCGGCATCGGCGCGGCCACGGCACGGCAGGCGGTTGCGGCCGGCTGGCGGGTGGTGCTCGGCGCGCGCGGCGAGGAGCGGCTGGCCGAGCTGGCCGCAGCTCTGGGAGGCGAGTCCGCGGCTCGGTACCGCCGCTGCGACGTCGCCGACTGGGACGACCAGCAGGAGCTGGTCAAGCTCGCGGTGGACGGCTTCGGCGGGCTCGACGTGGTCTTCGCCAACGCCGGCTTCGGAGCCAAGCGCGGCTTCCTGGAGGAGAGCGTCGAGCACTGGAAGGCGATGATCGACACCAACGTCCTCGGCACCGCGTTGACCATCCGGGCGACGCTGCCCACGTTTCGCGAGCAGGGGCACGGCCAGTTCGTGCTGACCAGCTCGGTGGCGGGGCGGCGCGCGCTGCCGGGTTCTCTGTACGCCGCCACCAAGCACGCGGTCACGGCGATGGGCGAAGGGCTGCGGCAGGAGGTGTCGGACTCGGACATCAAGGTCACGCTGATCGAGCCCGGCATGGTCGATACGCCCTTCTTCGAGAACCGTCCGAACGGTGCGCTGGAGGCCGACGACATCGCCTCCGCGGTGATGTGGGCGATCTCCCAGCCGGGGCGCGTGGACGTGAACGAGGTCCTGATTCGCCCGGTCCGCCAGGCAAGCTGAGCCCTCTGCCCCTCGAACTCACGCATTTGGGGTAGGGGTCGGACAAATCCGGGCTCGGCCTCTAAGGTTGCCGACTTGCTGTTTTGTTGGACCCGCAGCCAAGGATGAGGCGCGCGTTCTGGGGGCGGAATGTTGCGGCTGCCGCGTGTGCGGCCGCCTTCGTCTGCCTCGGCGCAGCCCCAGCGAGCGCGGCGCCGGCGCTGAGGATCCAGCCGGCCGCGCACGGCAAGGTCAAGGTCGGAATGATCGGCGCGGCGTCGCGGGGACGGCTCGTCTACGTCCTCGACCGTCGCCGCGTGCGGGTCACGCGCAGGCATGCGATCTCGCTGTCGATCCGCCGCCACCGAGGCAGTGCGCCGGCGTGGCACCGCATCGCGATAAGGCGTGCCGGCTCCAGACGCGTGCTCGCCAGCACGCGCTTTGCGGTCGCCCCACGCAGCTCTCGCTACGCGCCCACGCTGGTGCTGCTCGCCGCGCCGCCGGCGCGGACGGGGGCGAACAGCGCGGTCCTGCGCTTTGCCGCCACCACGAGGGTGGTCGCCTGCAGCCACGACGGCTCGGCCTTCCAGCGCTGCAAGAGTCCCGTGTCGTTCGGCGGTCTCGCCCCCGGGGCCCACCGCTTCACGATCCGCGCCGGGAGGCGGCACACGAGCTCGCTCACGGTCGCGTCGGAGG
>DATNBJ010000174.1:0-4688 GCA_035572055.1 Thermoleophilaceae bacterium
GCTCGTCGAGCTGGAGGCCGGGCAGCTCCGCGAGCTGGTCGATCGAGCGGGCGAAGATGTCGCGCTGCGGAGTCACCACCTTGCGCATCGACACCAGGTCGCGCTTGAGGGAGAAGATCTGCTGGAGCAGCTCGTCGGTGGGCCGCTCGATCACCGCGTCCTCGACCCGGTCGATGTCGTCGTCCATCGAGCCGAGCACCGGGAAGAAGCTGTCGGTGAGCGCGTCGAGCACGCGGTAGATCAGGAACTGCTCGCTGTGCAGCACGCGCCCCTCGATCTTGTCCCGCTGCTCGTCGATGACGGGGAGCGGGTCGCGGTGGAGCGTGATCAGGTACCCGCCCGACACGAACAGGTGCATCTCGCGCAGCAGGTCCTGATCGTCGGCGTCGCGCTCGTGCGCGCCGTAGAACACCAGGAAGGCGTAGTCCTCGTAGTCGTCGAGCTTCGGCCGCTGGTTGAAGTTGCGCACGTCCTCGAGCGCGAGCGGGTGGAAGTGGAAGAGTCGAGCGAGGGTCATCACGTCCTCCTCGCTCGGATCCTCCAGGTCGAGCCAGAAGAAGTGGTCCTTCTCGAGCTGCTTGCGAAGCACCTCTTCGTCGATCTTCGTGAAGCAGGGAACCCGCAGGTTCATGCCCCGCGAGGGATCCTCAGCTTCGAGCAGCTCCGACTTGTCGACCGACAACTCGCCTTTCAGCGTAGGCCGTGCGGCGGACTACTCGACGGTGCACTCGCCGGCGCTCGGCACCTTCGGGAGCCGGCCCAGGAGCTGGGCCAGCGTCTCGATCTCCTCGTCGGAGAAGTGATCGAGGAAGGCGGCGTGCACGCCGGCGATGTGGGTGCGGCTGGCCTCGCGCAGGCGCTCGTAGCCCTGGTCAGTGAGCTGCGCGTAGGACACGCGCAGGTCCTCCGGACACGAGACCCGCTCGGTGAGCCCGGACTTGCAGAGCCCGTCGATCAGCCGGGTGATGCCGGAGCGCGTGAGCATCGTGCGCTCGGCGAGCGCCGACATCGGCAGCCTCTGACCCTCCTCCTGAGCCAGGAAGAGGAGCACCTCGTAGTCGCGTGCTGTGAGCCCATGGAGGGCGACCAGATCGGTCTCGAGCCTGCGGCGGATGGCGGCGTGGCTCAGCAGGAAACCGCGCCAAGCCTCCAGCTCGACACCCTCCAGGCCATTTCTCGCAGAAGTCTTCACGAGTTCAATTTTAGTTGCATGCTCAACTTTTGGCCACCCCAGGAACCGGCGCCGCCGCAGACGCGCGTATGTAAGGTGCCGCGCGCAGTGGGACGCCGATTGGGGGCAGGGGTGCTCGTGGCGGGGGTGATTCTCGCCATGTTCGCGTGCTCGGCAAGCGCCGAGACGTTCGACGCTTCCATCCAGCGAACCGCGCACGGCATTCCGCACATCACGGCGTCGAACTTCGCGTCGCTCGGCTACGGCTACGGGTACGCGTTCGCGCAGGACAACCTCTGCGTGATGGCCGACGACTACGTGACGGTCCGCGGCGAGCGCTCGCGCTTCTTCGGCCCGAACGGCAGCTATTACCAGGGCGGCAACGACCAGACCGCGAACAACCTCGACTCGGACTTCTTCTTCCAGCAGATCAAGGACTCGGGGGTCGTCCAGCAGCTGCTGGCCAAGCAGCCGCCGCTCGGCCCGAAGCAGGAGGTGCTCGACGGGGTCCGCGGCTACGTGGCGGGCTACAACAAGTACCTCAAGGACGTCGGCGGCACGAACGGCGTGCCCGACCGCACCTGCCGCGGCAAGCCGTGGGTCCGACCCATCACCGAGATGGACGCCTACCTGCGCTTCTACCAGCTCGTGGAGCTGGCGAGCGGCGATGTGGCGATCAACGGGATCGCCGAGGCGCAGCCGCCCACGCCGGCGCTGCCGGGCCTGCAGCTCCCGAAGCTGAACGTGCAGACCACGGCGCAGAAGCTCACCGGCCAGCTGCCCACGCTGCTCGGCGCGATCGGGAGCAACGCGGTGGCGATCGGCGCCAAGGGAGCGCGCGACCGCAGGCACGGCGTGCTTCTCGGCAACCCGCACTTCCCCTGGACCGGGCCCGAGCGCTTCTACCAGGCGCAGCTGCACATCCCGGGCAAGCTGAACGTGGAGGGCGCGTCGCTGTTCGGCGTTCCGATCATCCTGATCGGCAACACGCGCTGGATCGCCTGGAGCCACACCGTGTCCACAGCGTTCCGCTTCACGCCCTACCAGCTCACGCTCGTCCCGGGCTCCCCCACGACCTACCTGTACGACGGCAAGCCCGAGCAGATGACGAGCCGCACGGTCACCGTCCAGGCGCGCCAGCCGGACGGGTCGCTGAAGCCGCAGAGCCGGACGCTGTGGTCGAGCCGCTTCGGCCCGATCTTCAACTCGCTCGTGGGCGTGCCGCTGCCCTGGACGCCGGTCGCCGCCTTCGCGATGAAGGACGCCAACGCGGACAACTTCCGCGTGTTCGACCACTTCCTCGACACGGCGTTCGCCCATTCGGCACAGGACGAGCTCGGCGTGCTCGAGAAGTACGAGGGCATCCCCTGGGTGAACACGATCGTGGCCGACCGCAGCGGGCACGCGCTCTACGCCGACATCGGCGTGATCCCCAACGTGTCGAACGAGAAGGCGCAGCAGTGCAACACCGCGCTCGGCAGCGCCACCTTCCAGCTGCTCGGCCTGCCGGTGCTCGACGGCTCGCGCTCGGCGTGCGAGTGGGGCAACGACCGCGACGCCGTGGAGCCCGGCCTGTTCGGTCCGAGCCACCTGCCGCACCTGTTCCGCGACGACTACGTGACGAACTCGAACGACAGCTACTGGCTCGCCAACCCGCACCAGCCGCTGAACGGGTTCGCGCGCATCATCGGCGACGAGAACACCGCGCGCAGCCTGCGCACCCGCATCGGGCTGATCATGACCCAGGCGCGCGTGGACGGCACGGACGGCCTCGGACCGCCCGGCTTCACGCGGCAGGACATGCAGAACATGGTGTTCAGGAACCGCCAGTACGCCGGCGACCTGACGCGCGACGACCTCGTGAAGATGTGCCGCTCGATGCCGGGCGGCATCGCGCCCAGCTCGTCCGGTCCGGTGAACGTGACCGAGGCCTGCAACGTGCTCGCGTCCTGGGACCTGCACGAGAACCTCCGCTCGCGCGGCGCGGTGCTGTTCCGGCTGTTCTGGGACCACGCTTCGGGTGCCGAGCCGTCACCGTGGGCGCACCCGTTCGACCCGGCCGACCCCGTGCACACGCCCAGCACGCTCGACACGAGCAACCCCCAGGTGCGGCTCGCCATCGGCGACGCCGTGGCCGACCTCCAGTCGGTGCACATCCCGCTGAACGCCGCGCCCGGCGACGTGCAGAAGGGTCCCGACGGCGTGCCGGTCGCGGGCGGCCCCGGCGACCCGAACGGCAACTTCAACGCGATCTACTCGACCTTCACCAAGGGCTCCGGCTTCTCACCGGTGCACGACGGCTCCTCCTACGTGCAGGCGGTGACCTGGAACAACTCGTCCTGCCCGGACGCCCGGACGATCCTCACCTACTCGCTGTCCACGAACCCGAGCTCGCCGTTTCACTCCGACCAGACGCGGCTCTTCAGCCGCAAGGAGTGGGTGCCTCAATACTTCTGCGACGCCGACGTGCGCGCGCACACGCAGACCACCACCACGCTACGCAGCGGTGCGCGCACGCGCACCGTCAAGGCGCGTGGTGGCCGGCGTTAGGACGTAGTCGGCCGGGTCGAAGCTGCTCGTGAGCCGGCGGTAGGGCCAGGTGAACCCCGGCCAGATCACGCTGTTGCGGCCCTTGGCGTCGAGGTACCAGCTCTTGCAGCCGCCGGAGTTCCACACCGTGCCCTCGAGGCGCCGCTGGACGCCCTCGTTGAACTTCGCCTGGACCTCCGCGCGCGGCTCGAGGTGGTGCACCCCGCTGCGCGTCATGTAGCGCAGCGACTCCATCACGTAGTTCGCCTGCGCCTCCGCCATGAACACCACTGAGTTGTGGCCCAGGCCGGTGTTCGGGCCGAGCAGCATGAAGAAGTTCGGGAAGCCGCTCACGGTGATCCCGAGGTAGGCCTGCGGGCTGCCCTCCCACACGTCGAACAGGCGCAGCCCCTCGCGGCCGCGGACGCGCTCGGCGATCGGCATGTCGCTCACGTGGAAGCCGGTGCCGAATACGATCACGTCGAGCTCGTGCTCCACGCCGTCGGCGGTGCGGATGCCCTTCGGCGTGATCTCCGCGATCGACTCGGTGACCAGGTCGACATTCGGCTTCTGGAGCGCCGGGAAGTAGGTGTCGGAGATCAGCACGCGCTTGCAGCCCATGCGGTAGTTCGGTGTGAGCTTGTCGCGCAGCTCGCCGGGCGGGACCTGCTTGTGCAGGTGACGCAGCGCGAGGCGCTCGTTCGGCCCGCCCGCCTTCGAGCGCATGAAGCCGAGCACGAACAGCTCGCGGGCCCAGTAGATCGCGGCGCGCATCGCGAGCTGCGCCGGCGGGAAGAGCCTGTAGAGCGCGCGCTCGACGCGGCTCATTCGGCGGTCGCGCTGGGGCACGATCCACGGCGGGGTGCGCTGGAACAGCGCGAGCCTGCCCACCTGCGGCTGGATCCGCGGAACGATCTGGATGGAGGAGGCGCCCGTGCCGATCACCGCGACACGCTTCCCCTCGATGTCCACGTCGTGGTTCCACTGC
>DATNBJ010000175.1:0-2761 GCA_035572055.1 Thermoleophilaceae bacterium
CGGACAGCACATGGCGCAACGAGGTGGTCGCCCGGTTCACATTGTCCACCAGCCTGTATCGCCCCGGTCGTTACGCCCCCCGGCTGGGTTGTCCCGTGCTGGTGTGCATGGCCGACGGCGACCGCCTCATAGCGCCCAAACCCGCTCTCAGGATCGCGCGGACCGCGCCAAAGGGTGAGCTCCGCCGCTACCCCTTCAGCCACTTCGGGATGTACTTCGGGGCCGGCTTCGACCGCGCGGTGGCCGACCAGGTGGGTTTCCTCCGAAGGCACCTGCTTCCCGACAGGGAGGAAGGGGCGCCCGCGGAGCTCCCGCCGGCGGTGCTCGAGGCGCTTCCGTGAATCCCACGCTCGTGCGCGGCGAGCGGCCCGGGCTCACGCTCTGGGAGCAGCTGCTGCGTGCGGGCGTTGCCCTGCTCGGACTCACCTGTCTCTACTTCGCCGTCAAGTACGTCGCCGACGGCGTCTCGCGCAACACGGAGTTCCCGTTCGTCGCCAACTCGCTCGCGAAGGACGGCGTGCTCGTGGCGCTCTGCTGGCTCACGTTCTGGGACGTGCGGCGCTGGTCGGCCGTCACGGTCCCGCTGCTGGTCCTCGCCCACGTCCTGCTGATCGCGGGGATGGCGACCACGGCCTGGTGGGACGGCAACACGAGCATCCAAGCCACCTGGACCTCCCCGCCGAGCGACGCCGACACGCTGCGGGCCACCTGGATGATCTCCGACGGCGTCGTGGTGGCCGGCCTGCTGTTCCTGCGCTGGAAGGCGCTCCGCTCGCGCTTCGACATGCGTTACCTGTCGCCGGCGGCGTTCCGGGGGCTGATGGCGCTCTCCGAGGTGCTCGTCCTGCGCGAGGACCGCGAGGTCACCCCGGCCGAGGTGGCCGTGGGCGTGGACCACTACCTGGCCGGCTTCCGCGCAACCCAGAAGTGGAAGGTGCGCGTCGCGCTGACGGTGTTCGCCTACTGGCCGCTGTGGACGCTCCGCCCACCGCTCTGGGTCATGTCGCCGGAGATCCGCGAGCGCTGGGTACGGCGGCGATTCGAGCGCGCAGCCGACCGCCGTCTGGCCAACTGGCTGAAGACGATCATCACCACCGCCCAGCAGTTCGTCTTCGTCGGCTACTACGGCGACCAGCGCGCGGCGGCGAAGGCTGGCTACATCCCCTTCTCGCAGCGGCAGGGCTTCAAGGAGGCGATCGCCGGCGTGGACCGCGACCGCCCGGGCGTCACCTGCATGGGCCCGGCCGACGTGGCGGGCGGCGAGCTGAACGCGGACGTGGTGATCGTGGGCACCGGCGCGGCGGGCGCGACCCTGGCCTACGAGCTCGCCCAGCGCGGCCGCGAGGTGCTGCTGCTCGAGCGCGGCCCGCACATTGACCCGCGCGACTTCACGGAAACCGAGACCACTCAGCTCTCGAACCTCTACGCCGACGGCGCGCTGACGATGTCCAAGGACTTCAACTTCCACGTGGCGCAGGGCATGTGCGTGGGCGGCAGCACCGTGGTGAACAACGCCGTCTGCTTCGACCTGCCCGACCACGTGCTCGACCGCTGGCTCGACCCGAGCGGCCTGAACGCGGGGCTCGATCCCGCCCGGCTGCGCGCCGCCTTCCAGCACGTGCGCCAGTTCCTGAGCGTGAGCGAGGCCGGCCCGGACGCGGTGCTCAACCCCGGCGCCCGGCGCGTGCTCGAGGGACTTCAGAAGACGATGCCTTCCGGTTTCAAGCTGGTCGAATGCAACATCGAGGGTTGCCTCGGCTGCGGCTACTGCAATATCGGCTGCGCTTTCGGTAAGAAGCTCTCCGCACTGGACTGGACGCTGCCCCTAGCGCAACAGCTCCATCCGGACGCGGTGAGGATCCTTCCCGACTGTCGCGTCGAGAAGGTGCTCATGCGTGACAACCGGGCGACGGGCGTGCAGGCACGCCTGGGCGACGGTCGCAGGCTCTCCGTCAGCGCCGACGTGGTCGTCGTCAGCGCGGGTGCCATCGCATCGAGCGCCATCCTCCAGTGCAGCGGCCTCGGCGAAGGGAGGGCCGGGAGTGGCCTTGCGTTCAACATGGCCTCCCCCGTCACCCTGGACTTCGCCGAGGAGCTGCATTCGGAGCGCGGGATGCAGATCACGCACTACCTCGAGCCCGAGAACGGCGGCGGCGGGCTCGCGCTCGAGAGCTGGTTCAACCCGATCGTGTCGCAGTCGCTGTTCATGCCCGGCTGGTTCGAGCAGCACTGGCACAACATGCGCCGCTACCCGAACATGACCTGCCTCGGCGTGGTGATCGGCACCGAGAGCAACGCCCGGGTCACCACCCCCTGGCCGTTCCGGGCCACGACGCTCGACTACAAGCCCTCGGACGAGGACTTCGTGAAGATCAAGGACGGCCTGAAGCTCGCGGCCCAGGTCGGGCTCCGCGCCGGCGCGAAGCGGGTGCTTCCGTCGACCTTCCGGATGATGGAGATCCACTCCGAGGACGAGCTGTCGAAGATCGTGAACGAGATCGGCGACGACCGGGACCTGAGCGTGAACTCCGCTCATCCGCAGGGCGGCAACCCGATGTCGAAGGAGGCGCTCAAGGGCGTGGTCGACCCGTCCTTCCGGGTCTACGGCACGCTCAACGTGCACGTGGTGGACGCCTCCGTCTTCCCCTCGTCGATCACGGTGAACCCGCAGCTCACCGTGATGGCGCTGGCCGCCTACGCCGCGGACGAGATCGCCGGCCCCCCTCGTAGCGGCAACGGCCGCGGCGACTATCAGCTGCTC
>DATNBJ010000176.1:0-7406 GCA_035572055.1 Thermoleophilaceae bacterium
CACGGCGATCTGCCGCCAGACGTAGACGGCCGCGGTCCAGGTGACCACGTAGCCGGCCATGCCCGCGAGCAGCGACCGCACGCCGGTGTGGGTGAAGTCCACGCCGTTGTGCCAGGAGAGGAAGGCGACGAAGAAGAACGCCACGAGCCCGCCCCAGCCCTTGGCGGCGCGGATCGACCGGCGCGCCTTCGGGTGCGCGGACACCTTCACGTCGTTCGACGCCGGCGGCGCGATCGTGGTCGGCTGATCTTCGTTCTTGCTCTTCCTGGCCATCGCTCAGACCTTCCCGGCCTGCCGCATCAGCCTCTGGCGCTCGAACAGGAAGCGCACGAGGCGGTCGCGGTGGTGCTCGGGGATGTAGTCGAAATGCACGCCCTTGCTGCCGTCTTCCAACTCTCGGAGCACTGTGCCCCGGGCCTGTATCGGCTCATCTGCGCCGGAAATAGAGATCTCGAGCCAAACCATGCGGCCGAGGTCCAGGTAGTCGGAGGCCGCTGGCTGTATCCGGGCGCCGCTGCCGCTCAGGTCGATGCTGTCCACGAGCAGCGGCGGGCTCACGTCGTCGACCGACACGCTGACCGGCACCTCCACGTCCACGCGCGCGAAGCCGCGGCGCTGGATCAGCTCGGGATCGGCCACAGGCAGGAAGCGCATGGTGTCCACCCCGCCCACGTCGAAGCGGCCGTCGCCACGGCGGCGGTAGAGGCCGCGCACGGCGGTGTACTCGAGAACCACGTCGCCGTACTCGATCCTGTCGGGAACGACCCGGGTCTCGTTGAGGAAGAGCGCGACCACGAGGTTCTGGTCGGCCACCTCGATCACCTGGCCGGAGATGGAGCCGAGCTCGGCGACCGTGAGGCGCACGTGCTGTCCGGAGTGGAAGTGGCTCATGACAGGACCGCGGCGGCGAGCGCGGTGGCGTTCGCCGGGTACAGGCCGCCCGGCACGCTGGTGCCGCTGCCGATGTAGGAGAACGGCTTGCCCGAGGAGATCGCGAGGCCCACGGCCGGGCCCACGTGGCCGGTCTCGTCCGCGTGGGTCAGCGCGATGCGCGACACGCCGAGCGGCGACAGGCCGGTGAGGATGTCGCCGGCGGCGCGCTCGCCCACGGTGGCGGGCAGCGTCAGGTGCACCTCGTACACGCCGATCTGCTCGATCTCGTTCGAGAGGCTGTAGAGCGGGTCTGATTCGGCGGGCGACGCGGGCGGCGTGTCGATCACGATCACCGCGTGGTCGCGGGCGCCGGCGATGCGGGCGCGCGCCTCGCGGGCATCGCTCACCGCGTGCACGGCCACGCCGCTCGGCTCGAGCAGGTCGCGCAGCTCCTCGCCGCCGTCGCGCGGGCGCAGCGACATGCAGATCACCGGCATGTCGCTGCCGGTGGCGTAGGCGGCGGCCAGGCGCGCGGTGCAGAGCGTCTTGCCCGATCCGCCGGGACCCACGAACGCGATCGTGCGGCCGCGGCGGGTCCAGCTCGACTGCACCGGGATGCGGCGCGCGAGCGTCTCCAGCACGAGCCGCTCGAGCTGGTCGGGCGAGCTGGCGAACGGGAGCAGGTGCGAGACCGCCTCGGTGACGATGCCCTCGGCGAGGGCGGGGTGCAGCGAAGCCGCCTCCAGCCGCCGCTCCAGCGCCTGCGCCTCGTTCGGACGGCGCCGTCCGGCGACGAGCGGAGCGGCGTCGCGGCGCTCCAGGGCCATCGACTCGTCCTGGAGGCGCTCCGCGAACGGGGCCGCCTGCTCCATCACGCGCTGGATGGCAGTGGAGGAGAGGCCTTCCTCGATGGCGGGTGACTCGTGACTCGTGACTCGTGACTCGTCCTTCTGCAGCAGGTCGGGCAGCGCATCCGAGTCATCCGTGAAGTCGATCTTGGGCGCGCCCGCGTGTGCCTCGATCTCGACGAACTTCTTCTGGAAGAAGCCGCCGATGCCGCCGCTGAGCCCCTCGCGCTGGCGGGTGATCACGGCGTCGGGACCGAGCTCGGCGCGGATGCGCGGCAGGATCTCCTCGATCGAGCTGCCACGGAAGGTTCGCGACTGCTGGCTCACGGCTCAACCACCCCCACGGTCTCCACCCGGATGCCGGGCGCGATCTCGTTGTACGAGCACACGGGAAGTTGAGGCAGCGCCTGCTCGCAGAGCCGGCGCAGGTGGCGGCGCACGCGAGCCGAGCAGAGCAGCACCGGCCGCGAGCCGCTGGCCAGCGCGCCCTCGACCTGGGCCTTGAGCTGCGACACGAGCTGCTGGGCGCGCGACGGCTCCATGACGAGGTACTCGCCGTCGGCGGTCTGGGCGATCGAGTCGGACACCTCCTGCTCGATGGACGGATCGAGAGCGATCGCGCGCAGGCGGCGCTCGCCGTCGAGATGCGGCGCGGTGATCGCGCGGCCGAGCGCCTGGCGGGCGTACTCGGCGAGCAGCGCCGGGTCGCGCGTGACGCGCGCCTTGTCGCCCACCGACTCGACGATCGTGCCGAGGTCGCGAATCGACACGCCCTCCTTGAGCAGTGACTGGAGCACCCGCTGGAGCTCGCCGAGGCTGAGCACGTCCGGGATGACCTCCTCCACCACCGCGGCGTTGGTCTCCTTGAGCTGGTCGAGCAGCTGACGGGTGTCCTGTCGCGTGAGCATCTCCCCTGCGTGTGCCCTGATCGTCTCCGTGAGGTGGGTGACGATGACGGACTCGCGGTCGACCACCGTGTATCCCAGCGCCTCCGCCTCGGCACGCGCCCCGTCCGGAATCCAGGTGGCCGGGATGCCGAACGCGGGCTCCGTGGTCGCGACGCCGGCGAGCTGACCCACGGCGTCGCCCGGGTCCATCGCAAGCTGGTGGCCGGCGAGGATACGCCCCTGGGCCACCTCGGCCCCGCGGACCTTCACCACGTACTCGTGGGCGTCGAGCCCGACCTCGTCGTGGATGCGCACAGGGGGAATCACAACGCCCAGCTCGGACGCGATCTGACGGCGGATGGTCTTCACGCGCGAGAGCAGCGAGCCGCCTGAGCTCGCGTCGACGAGCGGGACCAGCCCGAAGCCGATCGCCAGCTCGAGCGCGTCGACCTGGAGCGCCTCGAGAGCGGAGTCGGACGGCGCGGGCAGCGCGGCCTGCGCCTCGGTGGCGGCCTCGAGCTCCTTCTGCGCCTTGAGCTCCTGCGGCGTCGGCTGGCTCTTCAGGTAGCGGCCGAGCGCGATGAAGAGCGCGCCGATGATGATGAACGGGATCTTCGGCAGGCCCGGGATCACGGCCATGCAGAGCATCACCACGCCGGCCACCATCGGCGCCTTGCGCTGGCCCGTGATCTGGTCCGCGATGTCGTTGCCGAGGTCGCCGGTGGACGCGCTGCGCGTGACGATGATGCCGGTGGCGACCGAGATCATCAGCGCGGGAATCTGCGCGCAGAGACCGTCGCCGACGCTGAGCAGCGAGAAGTGGTGACCGGCCTCGCCGATCGACATCTTCTGCTGCAGCATGCCGATCACGATGCCGCCCAGCAGGTTGATGGCCACGATCAGCACGCCCGCCATCGCGTCGCCCTTCACGAACTTGGAGGCGCCGTCCATCGCGCCGTAGAAGTCCGCCTCGCGGGCGATGTCCTGCCGTCGCTGGCGCGCCTCCTCGTCGGTGATCTGGCCGGCGTTCAGGTCCGCGTCGATCGCCATCTGCTTGCCCGGCATGGCGTCGAGGGTGAAGCGGGCGGCCACCTCGGCCACGCGCCCGGCGCCGTTGGTGATCACCGTCAGCTGGATGACGATCAGGATCAGGAACACCACGAGGCCGACGATCACGTTGCCGCCGACCACGAAGTTGCCGAACGCCTGGACCACGTGGCCGGCGTCGCCGTGGAGCAGCACGAGGCGCGTCACGGAGATGTTGATCGCCAGCCGGAAGAGCGTGGTGAGCAGCAGGAGGCTCGGGAAGGCGGAGAAGTCGAGGGCGGTCGGCAGATAGAGCGTGGTCACCACGATCGCGAGCGCGATCGAGATGTTGAGGCTGATCGCCAGGTCCACCAGCATCGGCGGCAGCGGGATGATCAGCATCAGCACGACGAGCACCACCGCGCCGGCGGCGAGCAGGTCGGTGTGCTTCATGAGGCGGCCCATCGTGGCCTCCATCAGACGGCGCTCCTACCGGCCACGCGGTACACGAACGCGAGCAGCTGGGCCACGGCGGCGAAGAACTCCTCGGGGATCTGCCGGCCCACCTCCACGCTCGCGTAGAGCGAGCGGGCGAGCGGCGGATCCTCGATCACGGGCACGCCGTTCTCCTCGGCGATCTTGCGGATCTGCTTGGCCACGAGGTCGGGGCCCTTGGCCAGCACCTCGGGCGCCTCCTTGGCGCCGTCGTACTTCAGGGCCACCGCGAAGTGGGTCGGGTTCGTGACCACGACGTCCGCCTGCGGCACGGCGGCCATCATGCGGGCGCGCGCCGCCTGGAGCTGCTTGCGCCGGATCGCGGCCCGCACCTCGGGGGCCACGTTCTGGGACTTGCTCTCCTCCTTGATGTCCTCCTTCGACATCTTCAGAGACTTCTCGTGGCGGTGGCGCTGGAAGATGTAGTCGATCACCGCGATCACGAGGTAGGCCGCGGCGCCGCGCTTGGCGATCGTCATGATCGTGCCGGCGAGCGTGTTCAGCAGGTCCTGCGGGGACATGCCCACCGAGCCCGCCATCGAGTCGAGCTTCGGCACCAGCGCCGAGGCCACCACGGCGGTCATCGCGATCACCTTCACCACGCCCTTGCCGGCCTCGAAGGCCGACGACGGGCTGAAGAGGCGCTTGAGGCCGGCGGCGGGGTTCAGCTTCTTCGGGTCGGGCTTGATCGCCTGGAGGTTCAGCTTCGGCCGGTTCTGCGCGATGTTCACGAGAACGCCGGCGATCATGCAGACCGCGGCGATCGGCAGGACCGCCAGGCCGGCCGACTTGAACGTGGTGGCGAGCAGGTTGCCGAGCCCCTTCTCGCTGACGACCTCGGGTGTCGAGATGAGCGACAACCCGTGATACATCGACGCCTCGAGGTTGGCCGTGAGCTTCGGGCCGAAGGAGCCGAGCGCCATGAGCGAGGCGATCATCACCACGGCCCCGTTCATGTCGTTGGAGCGTGCGACCTGCCCCTTCTTCTTCGCCTGGTCCCTCCGCTTGGGAGTCGGCTTCTCTGTGCGCTCGCCGGGCATCGATCAGGCCACGTGGATGCTCTGAAGGGCGGACGAGACCGACAGCTGCACCTGGTCGGCGATCCAGCCGCCGACGAACGGCAGCGACACGCCCATGACCAGGAGGCCGACGGCGATCTTCGCCGGGAAGCCCACGGCGAAGACGTTCAGCTGGGGCATCACGCGGGCCACCATGCCCATGGCGGCGTCGGTGATCAGCACGGCGAGCAGCACCGGCGCGGCGAGCTCGAGCGCCGAGGTGAAGATCGAGACGAAGGCCCTGTCGGCGCCGCCGACCAGTGCGTTGATCGAGGGGAACTTGTCGATCGGCACGAGGTCGTAGCTGCGAGCGAGCCCCTCGATCATCCAGTGGTCGCCGTCGATCGCGATGAAGATCAGGACGCCGACCATCGCGTAGAGCTGGTTGAGGATCGTCGACTGGTTGCCGGTGATCGGGTCGACGAGCGAGCCGAACGAGAAGCCCATCGCTGTGTCGAGGAGCGAGCCCGCCACGCTCACGGCGGCGAACACGGCGCCCAGCGCGAACGCGTAGGACAGGCCCACGAGCAGCTCCTTGAGGACCATGCCGGCGAGCTGCATCACGTCCAGCGGGATGTGATGGCCGTGCAGCGCCCAGGGTGCGAGCCCGAACGAGAGCGCCACCGCCGCGACGCCGCGCGCGCGGGCGGGCAGCATCTTCGACGAGAAGACCGGAGCGAGGACGAACAGCGGGCTCACGCGAGCCAGCACCAGGATGAAGCCGGCGAGCTGCTGCTGGCCGATCTGGTTGAGCAGCTCGTTCATTGCGAGACGATCGCCGGGATGCCCGCCCAGAGCTGCTCGGTGTAGCCGGTGATCTGGTTGAGCATCCACGGCCCCGCCACGATCACCACCGCGATCGTCACGAGGATCTTCGGGATGAACGTGAGCGTCATCTCCTGGATCTGGGTGACCGCCTGGAAGATGCTCACGAGCAGGCCCACCACGAGGCCGGACAGCAGGATCGGCATGGCCACCTTGAAGGCCAGCGTCACCGCGTTCATGACCAGGTTGATGACGACGTCCTGGTTCATCAGTGGAAGCTCTGGACGAGCGATTGGGTGACGAGGTTCCAGCCGTCGACCAGGACGAACAGCAGGATCTTGAACGGCAGGGAGATGAAGACAGGCGGCAGCATCATCATTCCCATGCTCATCAGCGTCGATGAGACGACGAGGTCGATGATCAGGAACGGCAGGAAGATCAGGAAGCCGATCTGGAACGCCGTCTTCAGCTCGCTGATGATGAAGGCGGGGATCAGCGCGTAGGTGGGGATGTCGGCCCGCGTCTTCGGCTGCTTGAGGTGCGTGAGCTTCGCGAACAGGGCCAAATCCTTGTCGCGGGTCTGGCGGAACATGAACTGGCGCAGCGGCTCCTGACCGCGCTCGAACGCCTGGGCCTGCGTGATCTTGTGATGCTGCAGCGGGTCGATGGCGACCTTCTTGATCTGCGTGAAGGTGGGCGCCATCACGAAGATCGTGAGGAAGACGGAGATGCCGACCAGCACCTGGTTCGGCGGGGCGGTCGGGGTGCCGAGGCCGCTGCGGATGAAGCCGAGCACGATCAGGATTCGGGTGAAGCCGGTGACCGTGAAGAGCAGCGCGGGGACGAGCGAGATCCCGGCGATGATCAGGAAGATCTGGATAGCGTTGCTGCCGCCGGTGTTGACGGTCACTTGCGCACCGTCCTCTTGCGCATCTCCTCGACGATGTCCTTCACGAGGTTCGGCTTACCGGTGCGCGCCGGGGCGGGCGCCATGAGCTCGCCGGCCGGGTCGTGCTCGTCGAGCAGGCCCGCGTCCTTCGCCTCCTCCTCGGTGTAGGTGCGGATCGGCGTGACGCCGTGCTCGCTGGCGCCCACCAGCACGTACTCGCGGCCGCTGCGCACCATGTGCAGCGAGCGGTTCGGACCGAGCGGAAGAGTGGCGATGCTGGCGAGGCCGTAACCGCTGGCGCGCTCCTCGCGGCTCGACTTGACCTGCCGCAGCACCCAGTAGACGCCGTAGATGACGGCGAGCACGATGGCCAGGCCGACGAAGGTCCTTACGAGGCTGCCGCCGCCGGTGGCGCCTGACGCCGCCTTGGTGGTCTGTGCCGGCAGGTTGAGCGGGGTGTTCTCACCGGGGCCCGAGGGCTTGGCGGCGAACGCGGAAGCGACCGGCAACACGAGTGTGCCGGCGAACGCCGCGACAGCGGCAAACGAGAAGCGAGCCGAATTCA